>DASPSM010000674.1:0-13178 GCA_035623955.1 Planctomycetaceae bacterium | reverse complement strand
TACCACGACAAGGGGCATTTCTCGCCCCCGACGAGCGGAAACGGCCGGGCCTGGGCCTATCCAGTCGTGGCCGCCGGCCGCCTGTTTCTGCGCGACGAAGACGGCCTGTTGTGCTATTCGCTGCGTGAAGGCAAGTAACTGAGAGAAGGCTCCTTGAAGTCGCGCCCTCACTTGTCGGGCCGGTTTCTTCGCTCAACGAACCGCGGGCCTAGGGTCGCGACCAAAAAATACAGGCCCAACGCGGCACTTCCCGCCAGCAAAAGCGCCAAGTTTGCGTCTCTTACGCCCATCACGCCCACCAGGGGCACGAAGATCAGCACGACAAAGAAACCGATGCCGGCTGCCAGAATCGGGGACCACTCCTTCCAGGCGCGTAGACGGCTTGGGCGCGGCGGCAGTGGGTTATCGCGGGCCCTGCGTAACCAGTCCAAATACCAGTCACTGAATGTCATCTGCCACCCCTGCGCATCGCGAAGCGGCGAGATGCCTGCCCGGTCGGCTGTGTTGTCATCCCAAACGTAGCCCCTCTGTTCTCCGGTGACCACGAGCCATTGCGACAAGCCGCAACCGCGATGGCAAATGGGGATCGCTCCATCCATCACGTGTGAATACGCTTGCCGTTCGGCCTGGTCCCACGCTTCCCAAAGTCGATCTTCCTCTTCGAGTGAGGTGCCGGGCGGCGGATGGGGCTCCTTTCCCAGAAGCTCTCGGGCAGGTTCCAGGCATCGGTGTGCGGGAAAGGCTGTCCGATTTCGCCCGTGATCTCCCAACCCGGCTCATCAAACTTGTGGGAGATCGGGTTGAAGGCCCATTCTCCCAACGGAAACACGCCGTAGAACGGCCCGGCGCCGCCATTGCCGACTTGGGTGATGAAATACTTGTAGTCCTCGGGCAACGTGATGCCGTACTTCTTTTCGAAGGCTTCGATCTCTTCGGCCGGCAACGGCGGTTTAAGTTCATAGTTGTGCAAGCCGGAACCAAAGATCCTCCGGCGGCGGTCCTTTCGCTTCAGAAATTGCAGCGTGTCGAGAATTGCTTTCTTCTCGAACGGAAGCGGTGGAAGATTCCCAGACGCCGCCATCTGCAGGCCCCAACAAGCGAGCTCTTTCTAACTCGCCCTCACTTGCGAACTCCGACGACATTGACGCCGCTTCCGACTAGCAGATTGTGGGCGTAGCTCCAGCGGTAGAAGCGACCGGTTTTTTCCGGCGGCAGCACCCGCAGTTTGTCGAATCCCGCCGCCCGAAACCAGTCGCAGAGTTCTTCCATCGTATGGTGGTGCTGGTACGCGGGCGCGTACCAGTCGAACGTATCGCACAGGCGATTGTCCCATGCTGGATGACTGCTGAAGTTCACTACTTTGTTGAGCGTCTTATTGACGAGGGGCACGCCCCCGAGTGCGGCGCCGACGCGGCACCACCGCTCGAGCTCCTCCGGCGGCATCCGCACGCTGCGGCGGCGCAGCGCGTCGTTGAGCCATTCCTGCCACCATTGGTTCTTGCGGTAGAGCCAAACCGCGAACTGCCCGCCGGGCCGCACCAGCCGGGCGACCGAGTCGAAGACCGCCCGCGTGTCGACGTCGTGATGCATCACGCCGATGGAAAACACAAAGTCGAACGACTGCGGCTCAAACGGCAGCCGCTTGAGATCGGCCTGTGCGAAGGCGGCATTCGGCAGATGGGAGCAGAGAGAGGCCGCCTTGTCGACGGCCGTCGTGTGGTCGACGCCGCGAACGATCGCGCCCGCCTCGCCGGCAACCTTCGAATACCGTCCGCCGCCACAGCCCGCGTCGAGCACGCGAAGCCCGGCCAGCGACGCTCGCGCGACGCCGGTTTTTGCCTCGAAGGTCGCGCAATCCTCATCGTCGTGGGCGACCTCGTAGGCGTTCCACTGCCGGCCAAAGCTCGCAAGATGTTCCTGCTCGACGAACCGGGGAATTCCGCGAACGATGGGAAAGCTCGCCCGGCAGTCGCTGACGAGCGAATCGGACGTTTGTGCGGGATTCAGTCGGCCGGCACAAAGAGGGCAGCACAGTTCATCCCACAAAGCGCCGCTCATCGTGTTCTGAACAGGTTCTTCCACCGCGGGTGCCGCCTCGGATCCGATCGAACCACAAGGGGCCGATCAAGTCAACCCGTGTCGCGGAGTCGTGCACCGGCATTTAGAACTCAACCGTCATCAGATCTTCGGCCATCTCGGTCTTTGGGAAGATCTTGCGAGCCGTGCCGAGACCGATTGGATCAGCGTCGGTTCGCCGCGGGTCGAGATGAATCAGGAACAGCCGGCCGACCTTGGCCTTGCGCGCCAGCTCGGCGACCGGCGTCGTGTTGCTGTGCCCCGTTGTGGCGGCTGCCTCGGCCAGTTCGTCCGGGAAGTAGCATTCGTGAATCAGGATATCGACGTCGCGGACGAAATCGGCGTAGCTGCCGTCGACCGTAGTGTCGGTGATGAAGGCCAGCGATCTCCCCGGCCAATCGATCCGATACCCGATCGATCCTCCCGGGTGCCCGAGCGCACGGTGCGACACCGTTCCCTGTCCATTCACGGAGACTTTCTCGGTCAGCGGCTTAAAAACGTAGGGGGGCAAAATTGGAAAGATTGGCTTCGCAAAGATGTGCTCTTGTGCGGCGGCGAGAGTTTTCGGAGTCGCATGCACGGTCGCGCGCTGCGGCTTGCCCGCCAGCAAAGTTGTCAACAAGAAGGGAAGACCAACCACGTGGTCCAGGTGAGCGTGCGTGAGGAAGATGTTGAGCTCGGAGGTCTCGAGCCGCGGAATCACGCGAAAGAAACCGGTCCCGGCATCCAGCACGATTCCGACTTCCGGCAGCATGACGCACGTCGTGTGGCGGCGCTCGTTGGGATAAAAGCCCCCCGTGCCGAGAAACTCGACGCGCATCAAAGCCGTCTCCGGTGGCCCAATCCGGTCCGCATGGTCCCAGGAATTCCCACGTGCGCTAATTTCATCATAGGCCTCCGCGGGCATTGCGCAAAGCCGGGAGCCGATGCGGTTAAATCTCAGCCGGACGACTCACAAAGGCCCTGAAAAAACTGTAATTGTCGGGGAAAAGCGAGCTCGGGAGTGAGCCTGCGGGTTTGTTGCGAGCTACGCTTTTAAAGCGAGCCGCCCGCCGGTCTTGGCCGCACCCATCTCGATCGATGCGGCGCGAACTTTCCCCTGGAGCTTCCTCATGCTTCGCCGCACGCTGACCACACTGACGTTGGGCCTGATTGTCGTCGCTGGACCTTGCCTGGTGTCCGCCGACACAAGTCCGAAGAAATCTCCGCCGAAACCCCCGACGAAACCGTCGCCGCAGATCATCCAACCGCCCGCTCCGACGACTTCCACCCGGCGCCGTCAGTTGCAGACCCACTCCAAGCAGGGCTATCACCCGCACCAGGCGAAGGGGGCCTCGAAGTACTCGAAGCCCAACACGCACTGAGCTTCGGAGGGAACAGGGTGGCTGGGTCGAGCCGCCAGGCTCGAACCCAGGTTGCGACGCGCTGGGGGGGCGGCGAAAGTGCCAACCCGCTAGCGCGCATCAAATGCCCAGTAGCAGGCGCGCCGGGTCTTCGATCGTCTGCTTGACTCGCGTCAGAAACGAGACCGCCTCGCGTCCGTCGATGAGCCGGTGATCGTAGCTTAAGGCCACGTACATCATCGGACGGATGACGACCTCGCCGCTGCGGGCCACAGGCCGGTCTTGAATGGCATGCATGCCGAGCACGGCACTTTGCGGCGGATTGACGATCGGCGTCGAAAGGAGCGACCCGAAAATGCCGCCGTTACTGATCGTGAACGTTCCGCCCGAAAGCTCGCCCGGTTGCAGCTTGTTCGACTTGGCCCGAGCGGCGAAGTCACCGATGGCCTGTTCGATCTGGGCAATGCTCAGCAGGTCGGCGTCGCGAATGACGGGGACCACCAGTCCGCGTTCAGCTCCGATCGCGACGCCGATGTGATACGCATTGTGGTAGACGATGTCGGTGCCGCGAATTTCGGAATTCACCACGGGGAACTGTCGCAGCGCCTCGACCGATGCCTGGACGAAGAACGAAGTGAACCCAAGCTTGACGCCATATTTCTGTTGAAACGCATCGCGATACTGCGTGCGCAGCGCGCTGACAGCCGTCATGTCGATTTCGTTGAACGTCGTCAGCAACGCGGACTTCTGGCGAGCCTCGACGAGTCGTTCGGCAATCCGGCGACGCACCAGGCTCATCGGCACGATTTCATCGCCTCGATCGGCTTCCGCCTGGCTGGCGAGCGCCCCGTCTGACGGTCCCATGGGCTGTTTGCTTTTGGATGCAGGAACGGGGCTGGGCACAATGTCCGGGGCGCGGGGTTCCTCAGGCTTCAGCGCCGTCTCTTCGCCACGGTCGCCCACCGGGGGTTCCTGATCCGGTTCGGACGCCGCTCCAGCCGCCGCATGCTCTTGCGCGTAGCGCAGTACATCCTGTCGCAAAACGCGTCCTCCCTCGCCGGTGGGATTGACGTCCTGCGCGCGCACGTGGCGTTCACGGAGCAGGCGGCGGACGGAGGGGGCGGCGATCGTCTCTTCGGTCGGCCGGGGAGCGTCGGTCCTGGCCGCTTTTGGCTTCGGTGCGTCGGCGGGCGCTTGCGTTTTGGACGGTGTTTGTCCATCCGGCTCGATCAAGGCGATGACTTCGCCGACTGCCACCTTTTCGCCGTCCTGTTTGACGATTCGTGACAGAACTCCGTCGCTGGGAGCCGGCAGCTCCATGGAGGCCTTGTCCGTATCGAGCTCGACGAGAGTTTCGTCGCGCTGGACGTGGTCTCCTTCGTGCTTCAACCACTGGCCGATCTGCACTTCCTGGATCGACTCGCCGGCGCTCGGGATTCGCAGCTCGATGCTCATGGCGATTTCTCTCGGTCGGACCCCGCTTGCAAAGCCGATTGGAACGCCCGTTCGATCAACTCTTGCTGCTCGCGCCGGTGCGTGACATAAGAGCCGGCTGCCGGGCTGGCCGACTCCGGCCGGGAAACGCAGGAAAATGAAAATCGGTCCCAGAGCTGCGAGCCGAATCGCAAGCAAAGCGCGGGCCACGCTCCCATGTTTTGCGGCTCTTCCTGGACCCAGACGACCGGAGTGTTTTCGTTGTAAGGGGCGAGGTGCTGCTGCAATGTCGCCTCGGCGAGGGGATAAAGCTGTTCGACACGGAGAATTGCCACGTCGTCGCGACGGTTTTTCTCGCGGAAGTCGACGAGTTCGTAATACACCTTGCCGCTGCACAAAAGGACGCAGCTTGTTCGTCCGGGCGAGCTCCGCGCGTCGGGCAACACCCGCTGAAAACCTCCCTGCGCGAGGTCGCGGAGAGATGAGACCGCCCGGCGATGCCGCAACAGGCTTTTGGGCGTCATGACCACCAGGGGCTTGCGCCAGCGACGCAGCACCTGTCGGCGCAGAAGGTGGAAATACTGGGCGGGCGTGGTGGGGGCGGCGACCTGCAGATTGTGCCGGGCCGCGAGACTGAGAAACCGCTCGAGGCGCGCGCTCGAATGTTCCGGTCCCGAGCCTTCCCAGCCGTGCGGCAAGAGGAGCACCAGTCCGCTCAATCGCCGCCAGCGGTCCGCTGCACCTGCGAGGAACTGATCGATGATCACCTGCGCCGCATTGGCAAAATCGCCGAACTGCGCCTCCCAGGCGATCAGACCTTCGGGCTCATCGAGGCTGTAGCCGTACTCGAAGCCGAGCACGCCCGCTTCAGAGAGGGGGCTGTTGATGACCTCGACTCGCGCCTGGTCGTCCGCGAGGTGCGCAAGCGGCATATAGGTCTTTCCGTCGACGACGTCGTGAAAGACAGCGTGACGCTGGCTGAACGTGCCGCGTTGCGTGTCCTGTCCCGAGAGTCGTACCGGATGTCCCTCGATGGCGAGCGTTGCCAGCGCCAGCGCTTCGGCCGCCGACCAATCGAGCGGCTGCTTGCCGTCGGCCATCGCCAGGCGCTCTTCGATGCCGCGTTTAAGTTTTCGATGCAGGTGGAATCCCGTGGGAGCCTGCGTGAGCTTGACGAGCAGGGCCGACAACTGTCCGGCCGGCACCGAGGTTCGAGGCTCATCGTCTGGCGGCTCTTCGCCTCCAAGAAAACTCTGCCAGATGCCTGTCAAGGTTTGCGGAGACAGTGTAAAGCCTCCGCGATGGACTTCGTCGAATGCTTGTTCGAGCCGTGCGTAACGCTGGCTGGCGATGCGGTCGGCCTCGTCGCGAGTGACCTCCCCGAGCTCCAGCAAGTGGTCGAGGTAGCAATCTCTCACGGAGGGTTTGTGCTCGATCGCCTTGTATGGAATGGGCTGCGTGAAACTCGGTTCGTCAGCCTCGTTGTGCCCCCAGCGGCGATAGCAGTACATGTCGATGACCACGTCGCGCTGAAACTGTGCTCGAAAATCGAGAGCCAGGTCCACGACTTGCGCCACCGCCTCCGGATGCTCGCCGTTGACGTGGAAGATCGGGCTTTGCAGCATCTTCGCCACATCGCTGGCATAGATGGACGAGCGCGCTTCCTCGGGCGATGTGGTAAACCCCAGTTGATTGTTGACGATGACGTGCAGCGCCCCGCCCGTCGTGAACCCGGCGAGCTGGCTCAAGTTGAGCGACTCCTGCACGATCCCCTCGCCGGCAAACGATGCGTCGCCGTGGATCAAAAGCACCAGCCCGCGTCGCCGCTCTTCGTCTCTCGTGCGGTCCTGCTTGGCCCGCATGCGGCCGAGCGCCACCGGGTTGATGAACTCCAAGTGGCTCGGATTGAAGCACAGCGACAGGTGAATCCGGCACCCGTCCTCGCCTTGCCAGTCGCTGCTGAAACCCAGGTGGTACGTCAAATCGCCTGGGATATCAGACTGGGTGGCTCGCGTCGCATCCGCTTGAACGTCGTCGAACTCCCAAAAGATTTCCTCGGGGCGTTTGCCGATGATGTTGGCCAGCACATTCAGTCGCCCGCGATGCGCCATGCCGAGCACGATCTCGACAATTCCCAGACGTGATGCTTTGATGATCGCCAAATCGAGCAGCGGGATGAGGCTTTCGGCCCCCTCGAGCGAAAAAGTCTTGGCGCCGACGAATTTCTTGCGGACGAATTGCTCGAAGATCACCGCGTCGGTCAGCCGCGTCAGGATTCGCAGCTGCTCGGGCCGCGAGAGGCGGATGTGATTTTCCGAGCTCTCCATCCGCCGCTGCAGCCAGGCGCGCACCGCGGCATCGTCGATATGGAGAAACTGCGCACCGATGTAGCGGCAATAGGTGTTGCGGAGTCGTTCCACGACTTGGCGAACGGTCTGCGCCTGGGCCCCTTTTGCCGACTCGATGGAAACAGTCCGATCCAGGTCGGCCTGCTTGATCCCGTGTGTTTCGGGCAAGAGATTGTAGGGCTCTGGGCGGGGCAAACCGAGCGGATCGAGCCGGGCCGCCAGATGGCCGCGGCCTCGGAAGCTCTGCATGAGATTCCGCAATCGGTCCTGCAGCCGCGCCGCGTCGAGCTGCAGGGCTGTGACGAGGGGGCGGACTGCTTGCGGCGCTTTGGCGATCGGAGGGGCGGTCGGCTGGGCCGCGGGTTGTTCCCGCGTTTCGATCGCCTCCGGCCGAGCGGCCGCAGAAGGAATTTGCGTCGGCTTGCCGTCCGACGCCAGAAGTTCGCTGAAATAGCGCCGCCACGAAGGCGAGACTCGCGAAGGCTCGGAGAGATACTGGCCCAAAAGCCGCTCCGCGAACGCGGCGTTTTCCGCGCTCAATCCGTCACTGAGGGCTCGCTTTGTGGCGTCGGACATCGCAAGGCCGGCCGAATCGGAAATCGTTGTCCTTCATTCCTTGTATCAGGCAAACGGAGCGCGCACTCGACGACCCCATGTCGGGGGAATCTGCCCCGCGCCTTCTATTATTTCGCCAGGGGCACGGGGGGCCAGAGCGATAGTGTGCCGGTGGCCGCCTCCGGCGACCTTGTCATACCCTACAAAAGGCACATTCTGCGTCGTAGGGTGTGACAAGGCCGCGTAGCGGCCGCCGGCACACGATTTCGATCGAACACCTTTCGATCGAATCGAACACATTTCGATCGAGTTGAGACCCCGCGACGAGGCATCAGCGCGAGCGCTTGCCGTTCCGCTTGCCGCCCGAAGGCTCTTTGCGGCGCGAAATCGCGGATTTGGAGCCGGTCGCCGCGTCGGAATTTGCGGCGTCGGCCGCGTCGAGCAACTTCTGCCAGAAGGATCCGGCGGCTCCGCGCACGCCTCCGGCGACCTCGGGAGTTTGCCGTGCGGGCTTGCCGCGACCGCCGGCCGGCGGTTCCTCGGGAGCCGGCGGAGTGGGTGCGGCGGGAGCGATTGCGGTCTGCGGTTTCCACCACGTCAGGAGCTTGCGCTCGCCAAAGCCCCAGAGGCTCGACGAGATGTAGTAGACACACAGGCCAGAGGGGAATTTGTAGAACATCGCTCCCATCACGACCATCATGTAGCTCATCATCTTCTGCTGCATCTCTTGCTGTTCGTCGGTCGGCGGCGGCATGAACATCTTTTGTTGAACCACCATTAACGCTACGGCGACGATCGGCAGCAGATTGAACGTCGTCCAGCCCAGAAACGGGATGACGAACGGGAGTTTGAATAGCGCGTCGGGCCCGGCCAGGTTCTTGAAATACAGAAACGGCGCCAGCCGCAGGTCGACCGAGTACTGCAGGGCCTGGTAGAGCGCAATGAAAACGGGCATCTGGATCAACAGGGGCAGGCAGCCTGCCATCGGGTTGACCTTGTATTCGCGCATCAGCTCGAGATTGGCCATCGCGAGCTTTTCTTTGTTGTCGGCGTACTTCTTCTTCAGCTCCGCGAGCTTGGGCTGCATTTCTTTCATCCGCTGCGCCTGGGCGGTCTGTCGCAGCGAGACCGGGAACATGCAGGCCCGCACCAGCACCGTCAGGCAGATGATCGCGACGCCATAGGACATGCCCATCCCGTGGAAGATGTTGAGCAGCCAGAGCATGCCGTTGCTGATCTGCGCGAACCAGCCGAAATCGAGCACCGCCTCCGCCCGCAAGGGCGCCAGCAGCGTGCGACGCTTTGGCCCGGCGAACAGCTCGTAGTGATGGGTCACCTTGTCTTGCGGAGCCAGCAACACGACTTTGCTCGAATCGAGCTGCACGCTCAGGTCCGTCTGTGTTTTTTCCGCCGGCGTCTCCAGCAGCATCGGCACGCTGCGCTCGATGCTCCGGTCCTTGAGCTGATCGTCGGTCGGCAGAACGAGGGCCGCAAAGTACTGCACATCGACGCCGATGTACTGGATCGGGCTCTTCCATTCCTCGACTTTGTTTTTCTCTTCGTCGGTCAGGACCTGGCTGGCGGTTTTGGTCTGCGCGTTGATCGTCCCGTTGGGCTGCAGGAAGCCCATCTTGAGATCGCGAAACTTCCGGGCATTGGCCGCGTCTTCCAGCGGCAGGCCGACCGGTCCCTGCAGCCGGTAGGTAATGAGCTGCTGCATCCCCAAGTTGGACATCGTGATATCGAGATGCAGCAGGTAACCGTCCGGATTCGTGTCGCGGACTTCGCGGGCGGCACGCGACGAACCTTCCCCGCCTTTGACCGATTCGAGCCAGTATCGCTTTTGCAGGACGAGCACGCCGCCGGGCGCCGGGTACTCGAAGGTGACCGCCGAGTTCACGCCGGGATGATTCGGATCGGCAGTCACCTCGGCGACCTGCCAGTCGCGGGCCGAAACGCCGCCGGACTCCTTGGGCAACAGAGTGTCGAATTCCGGAAAGTCGGTGTTGAAGGTCGTCAGTGCGAGAGAGGCGGTCTGCTCGGCCAGTTTCAGCCTCTCGTTGGCCGCTTCGAGGGCGGCTCGCGCGCTTTCAATATCCGCCGATAACTCACCCGGCTTGGCAGCGCTTTGTGCCGAGCGCAATCTCTCGGCCGCTATCTCCTGCTCTTTCTGGGCCAGAAAGCGATCGCTGTCGGCCTTCATGATTCGCTGATCGATGTTGTTGCCGACGATCTTGAGCGGAATCTTCGTGTCGGACAGCTCGCGGTAGCGGGGATCGTTAAATTCAATTTCCGAGATCGCAGCGCCTTTGGTCGTCAGCTCGGCGTTGAGAAAGTAGCCGGTGTTCGGATCGCTGCTTCCCAGGACGACGGTCTTCCGGGGGAAATTGGCGACCTTTGCGGCTTCGACCTTGGCAGCTCCTTTGTTCGCGTCGGCAGCGGCCTTGCCGTCACCTTTTTTTGTGACGTCGGCTTGGGCTTCCGGCTTGCTCGACTCGGTCGCAGCCTTCTGCTCCGCCCGCTTTTGGTCGGCGGTATTCTGCTCGCCCGGCTTTCCCAGTTCGCCCTTGGGCGAGCCAGCCTTTGCGATCGCCTCGGCCAGATCCTTCTTGGCTGCGGCGGGGGGCTTTTTTGGGGGGAGAATCCGCGGAACGATGAAGCTGTTCCAGGCGATCAGCGTTGCCATGGACAGCGTGAGAAACAGGATCAGATTGCGATTCTGCATCGATCACCGACCGTCGCGAAGGCGGTCGCCCAAAAAATTATCCAGATCCGGAATCTCGTAAATCTTGGCGATCGTCTTCTCGAAGTCGTATTGCACTCGACGGAAAATCACGGTCGTTCGTCCCGGTGCGGCCCCCGGCGGGGAAGAAGCGGACGGAGCCGGATCGGACAGGATGATGTAAGACGCCCGGTTGTCGCTGTTGCGCGGCTGGCCGACCGAGCCGACGTTCACCAGGACCTTCTGGTCGCCCAGCGTGTATTTGAAGTCGATCTCTTCGGGGGCCAGGAAATTGAGGTCCTCCGTGAAGACTCCCGGAATATGCGTGTGCCCTTGAAAACAGTAGCGGTCGACCAGCGCGAAGATCCGCTCCATCTTTCTTTGATTATAGATGTCCTCGGGAAAGACGTATTCGTTAAGCGGATTTCGGGCCGATCCGTGGACGTAAAGAAATCCCGGTTCCCGATGTTGTCGCGGCAGCTCGCCCAGGAACTCGCAACGGCGGTCGTTTCCCCGCACATCGGACGATTCCAACATTTTGCGAGTCCAGAAGATGGCTCGCTCGGCCCCGGCGTTAAAGCCCTCGGGATCGAAGAGCGCCCCCTGGTCATGGTTGCCCAACAGACAGATCTGGGAACTCATCGCCAGGTCGATGCACTCGCGGGGATTGGGGCCGTAGCCGACGATGTCGCCCAGGCAATAAACCGTGTCAATTCCCTGACTTTTGATGTCAGCCAGCACGGCCTCGAACGCCTCGAGATTCGCGTGGATGTCGCTGATAACGGCTTTCAACGAGGCTGGCTCCCCCCGGTCCGGCTGGGTGCGAATGACCTGCCGGTTGTGCGGAATATGCCTGGACGGCGTGCTCGAGCGCGCGGCGGCCTCACAGGACCGGCGAGACGCAATCCCACCCCTAGGGGCGGCGCAAAATCAAACCGGCAGTGTAGTTTGGATCAGCCGAACCGGTCAAGCCGTGCGGCTCTTCAGGTTGCCGAAACCCGTCACGTTGCCGACTCGACACTTTGTTCGCTCCCGGCGCGTTGACCTTAGGCAACTGTGGACTATGTTTGCGCACCCCAAAGTCATCGCTCCCGGCAGAGTCTCGCAGGGCTTAAGACCGAACCCGGCCTGAAACCGAACGGTTGAAACCCGCGTGGGACCGACCGCAGTCAATTTTAGCGGACGGCCGGCGCTTTGGGGTCAACTCAACGTCGTCCTCCGCGCGATCGACAACTTCACTCGCCGCGCCAGTAGTGGCGGGCCGAGCACTCGTTGCGGGAGCGAATGACGGTGAGCAAAACACATCATGGGTCGCTGTTGGTAGTCGACGACGACAAAAACGTCTGCCAGGCGATGGCTGACTACCTTCGAGGTCGCGGGCACCGCACCGAAACCGCGTTCACGTGCATGGAGGCGATCGAACGGATGCGCGAGCATCCCTTCGAGGTCGTCCTCTGCGACGTCTGCTTGCCCGACGCCGATGGGTTCCACCTGCTGCAGTGGGCGGTCGAGCACATGCCGGACACGGCCGTCATTCTGATCACCGGTTACGGCACGATTGAAAGTGCCGTCGAGGCGATTCGGATTGGGGCGTTCGACTACGTGACCAAGCCCGTGATCGACGACGAATTGAACCTCGCCATCCAGCGGGCTCTCGGACAACGCAAAATTGTCGAAGAGAACCGCGCTCTGCGCGCCCAGCTCGATCAGAAGTTCGGCCTGAGCAACATCGTCGGCCGCGACTACAAGATGGTGCGGCTGTTCGACCTCATCGAGAGCGTGGCCGACACCCGTACGACTGTTTTGATTCTGGGCGAAAGCGGCACCGGCAAGACAGTCACGGCGCGGGCCATCCACCAGCTCAGCTCACGGCGGGACAAACCGTTCGTGGAAGTCGCCTGCGGGGCGCTCCCCGATTCGCTTCTGGAAAGCGAACTCTTTGGCCATGTCGCCGGCGCATTCACCGGTGCGACGCACGACAAGATCGGCAAGTTCCTGCAGGCCGATGGCGGGACATTGTTTCTCGACGAAGTGGCCACGGCCTCGCCCGGTTTGCAGGTCAAGCTACTGCGCGTGTTGCAGGACCGCGAATTCGAGCCGGTCGGAGGGACCAAGACTCACAAGGTCGACGTGCGCCTCGTGCTAGCCACAAATCGCGACCTCGAGGCGATGGTGCGTCGAGGCGAGTTTCGCGAGGACCTCTACTACCGGATCAACGTGATTTCGATCACGCAGCCTGCCCTGCGCGAGCGGATCGGCGATATCCCGCTCTTGCTTGAGCACTATCTCGCCCATTTCCGCGGCCAGAGCGGCAAGAAGATTACAGGTTTCGACGAGCAGGCCCTGCACGCGCTGCAGCGGTATTCGTGGCCGGGCAATGTCCGCGAGCTGGTAAATCTCGTCGAGCGAAGCGTCGTCTTGTGCAAGGGCTCGGTCGTCGCGCTTTCGGATCTGCCGGACGCGGTCCGCCGCGAGGAGCTGGCCCGGACCGATCTGGCCAGCTGCGCCGGCGCGAACTTGAAGAGCGCGCTCGCCTTGCCGGAGCGGCAGATCATCCTCGACGCCCTGGCCGCCCACGGCTGGAGCAGACAAGAGACGGCCAAAGCCCTGGGCATCAACCGCACGACTTTGTACAAAAAGATGAAGAAGTTCGGCATCGAGTTCGAACGGCAGATGGTCTGAGCGGTTTCGAGCGTGCGG
>DASPSM010000664.1:0-9281 GCA_035623955.1 Planctomycetaceae bacterium | reverse complement strand
TCGCGCACTTCCCGGGCGGTGATCCGGAAGATCGCATGAAGTTCCCCGACTTCGACGAGCTTCGCAAGAAATACGACGCCAACAAGGACGGATTGCTCGGCCAGCAGGAAGTGCCCAAGGATCTGATCTTCTACAACCGCGGCAGCACCAACCCGGACGACAACATCGTCCTGGACGACATGTTCCCGTTCATCGACCAGAACAAAGACGGCAAGCTCAGCCGCGAGGAATGGGACGCGGCCGCCCAGGCGTGGGCCAAGCGCGAAAGCGCGATGCTCGCCATCCGACCGGGGGGCAAAGGCGAGGTCGCCAAGAATCAGGTCGCCTGGAAAGAACAGCACGCCCTGCCCGAAGTCCCCTCACCGCTTTATTACCAAGGCCGGCTCTACGTAGTGACCAACGGCGGCATCGCCTCCTGCTACGACGCCCAGACCGGCAAACTGCTCTATCGCCAACGCCTGGGAACCAGCGGCTTCTTCTACGCGTCTCTAGTGACAGGCAACGGAAACGTGTACGCCTGCTCCTACAACGGCGTGGTAGTCGTCTTCAAAGCCGGAGACCACTGCCGGGTTCTCGCGCGAAACAACCTCGGCGAACAAATCGTCGCCACGCCGGCACTCGTCGACGGACGAATCTACGTCCGCACGGAGGGGCATCTGTACGCGTTTGGGGAGACGCACCCGTAGGGCAGGCTGTGCCTGCCGATTTTTGCCTTTCCCTCGGTCCCATGCCCTGCTTCGGACCGCGCGTTCAGTCAGTCCTAGTAGCGGTTTATAACCTCATGCTTCACGATCGCGATCGTGTCCGCAAATGCCGTGTCAAAGTCTGCCAGCGACCGGAGCACTCTGTCAGGGGCCGCGTAGCATCCTGGCAAGTGGGCCTTTGCAATCGGGAGCAGGCGGGATTCCTTCGATTTGACGTGGATATGCGGAGTAGCCTTCAGGCGACCCTGAATTTCGTCAATCGGTTCTTCGGGCTCCGCGTGCAAGCAAAACAATTGATCGCGCTCGTTTCGCGAAGGGATCGCGTATAGATGAAAATATGTCTGGTACAAATGCACATAGCGCTGTTTAGCGTCGAACCTCCAAATCTCATAATATTGCGCGTAGAGCTGGCGCGATGAGGTGGCGAAGAGCTGATCCTGCGGGGGAAGTTTTTCACTGAAATGATCGGAAACGCTGATGATCTGTCCGACCGAGTGCCTGTGAGGCTGTATGTGAAGATGCTCTGGGTCGGCTGCTGTCGCAACCAACAACTCGCGAATTCGGTCGGTGCGCCGTGAGAAAAACTCGTCGCTTCTGAGTGCCAGTCTGGGCATTCAGTATAAACCCAATGCAGTAAGTTCTTGCGGTGTCATACCATACAGGTGGGCAACGGTCTCATCGATTTGCTTTTCCAGTTCGCCAGCAAATCCAGCTCGGAGGCGCTCGTCAACCAGTTCAACGACCCTCTCCATCGTGGTGACGGGCACTGTCCGTGGATCTGGGAGCCGAAAGACAGCGAGTGATTTGTTTTCGACCATCGCGTATCGCCTGCTGTACTTGTGCGAGAGCGTTGCGACTTGCCAAAAGCCAAATCCTGAGTTAAGGATCGCAGCGAGATACTTCAAAAAGTCGTCGCCTGCGCTCTGATACTCATCGTTTGGAATGATAAACGGCGACCTAGTCACGGCAAATCGTCCCTTGAGGTCGAGCCCAAATCTGGGTGTGAGCATCAGATGAGGGCAGACGATCTTTGGCGCAAACAGCTTCTCGGGGTCGCGTGGCCATAGCGGGCGCCACCAGGCAGTCCCGGGTTTAGACAGTGCTTTCCGGGATGCCAGACGTGCTCGGTTCTCTTGTAGATACGCCCATGTATCCGTGTATCGGTCTGCGACTTCCGCTTCGTCAAGTCGGCGCGTCCCGTCAAATGGGTAGAACACCACACGCTCGCTGTCTTTCGGAACGCTGTAACTGCGCATTTCTCGATCGGTCAGCAGCGGCTTCCAGATTTGGCGCTCACTGCGAGGAATGTCCGAGCGCTGTCGAATGAAAACGTCATCGGCGCCTGTAACCACTCCCTGCATGACGATCGCCATGTCCGCAAGCTCCGGAAGCCGCTCAAGACGATCAGCGATCGCTTGCTGCCTTGGGGGAAGTAGCCGCCAAGTGCGGTGCTTAAAGCGGTCTTGGGTCACCTCAAATACACGGAAGTACTCATTGTCGGCGAGGCGGCGCTGTAGCGCAGTGCTCAGCGCCTCGCCGACGCTTGAACGGCACGTCAGAACCGTTGCTAGGGGACTCGGCGCGAATTCCGTCTTCCGTTGGATCACGAGCAGGATCGTGTATGAACTCACCTCGCCAAAGACCTTTAGGTCGGACAGGTCGGCCACGAGGCGCACCCAAAACTCTTCGAGTATAAGTCCGCGCAACGGTCGCGCGTTTTCGGCGTAGAGGAACGTGTGCGGCAGTGCGTACATCAGGAAGCCGCCCTCCTTCACCAAGTCGATGCCCGCTTTCAGCAGTGCGAGGTAAGCGTCCACCTTCCCATGGGTGAGGTCTCCCAGGTACTGCACAGCGCGCGATTTCCATTGTTCCGACTGAGACTCCCAACGTATGTAGGGGGGGTTTGCAAGAACTGCACCATAGGTGCTTCGCTCGCTGACCTCGGTCTCCACGTAATCGACTGCGTCGCGTGAGACAACCTTTAGATCTTCGGGAAATTCGTCCGTGATGACGAGGTGAAGCAGAGAGAGCGACAACCGCGTTGCCTCGCACGCGCTAGCATCGACATCAAGACCGAGGACATTGCGAAACGAGTCCTTAACGACCGCGCGCGTCGCCATCGGGTCGAGGGGATCGCACCGTAGTTCTAAAACGGTCCGAAGGAAAATTCCGGAGCCGCACGCCGGATCGGCGATTCTCATCTCGCGAAAGTCCTTCGGAGGGGTACATTCTTGGAGGTATCTCGCGAAGAAGCGCGCAATATATTGAGGGGTGTAGTAACTGCCTAGGCTCTTGTTGCTCAACTCATCTGCCAGATCCGAGAATAGCCGAAGTTGCTCGCTCGGAGTGTCGCGAAGAATTGAAACGTAGTGCTCGTAAATGCGGCTCAATGCATGCTTTGAGATCAACGAGAAGTCGTAACGATAGGGCAACGACCGGTCTTTATAAAAATCCGCGACCAACTGTCGTAGTGACTCCGCGGATAGGGGCGCAAATACGTTGAGTAATTCGACGCGATTTTGGATGAAGGATGGAAACTGGCCGTCGCCAAGAACGGCAAGCGCGTCGACGCAAAGCTGTCGCAGGCCGATGGTTGGCCTTGTTGCCGCGAGGTGGACAAGGAGGCGATCCTGGTTAACGTTGCCGAGTCTCCGGCGATGATCTTCATATGCTCGCAGAAAAATGAGGATGTTGAAGAGTGCCGAGTAATGCTCGTTTCCTGCGGCACGTCCGATTTCGCCACCGATTGCCCGCTTCCAATATGAGATCATCGCTATGAATGCATCGTCCAAGGCCTTTAGGTCAGGACGAATGGTACGCCCGGTCACCGCCGCAAACGCGTCTGCGCGCCAGGCATCGACATAATCTGCTCGGAAATTCGACGGTGGGTCCGTCCGGTTATAGACGGCAGTTAGTCCGCGGCTGTCCGGCAGGAGGTGCCAGTCGACGAGATTGTTGTATGACAATTCGAGCAAGCGAATCTGGTTGCCTTTATCGAGAAGGGGGAAGGGTGCATCCGGCTTGAGGAACGAGATGACCGCGGTATTCGCCATACCGTGCTCAACCAGAAGATGCCCATTCGCGAATTGCTCCGTTCCTGGGTACTCAACCAACTCGTCGCTTGGGTACCATCCTGTCGCCTCGGCAAAATCGTGGAGGCACCGCTGGCGCTCGGCGGAGCTAAGCGTGACTTCTGTGAGCCGGTAGACAGTTTCAGCGGCGGTTGCCATCAAACACTAACCTAACGACTGCGTAGCCACGGGAGGCCTTGTTCCGAGAAGCGTTCTTACAACGAGCCTTATACTGAACAAAACGACAGTATAGCAGCGGCCCGGAGCCGACGCGATCCAAGCACCGGCCGGAAGCGTTTTAACGGCAGGTTTTGCAAAAAAAAAGTGACAGCTGGGGAGCGGCAAACCAGGAGTCCCGCATACGAAATTATTGCGCCGGCGCCGGTGCCACGCGATCGGCCAGTTCTGGTCGAAGCGGAGCTTCGGGCAAGTGCGGTTCCAAGCGAGCTTGGGACCGGCGTACCCTCCTTCCGCAGCCACGGCCTGCGTTGCGGGTCCGCCTCCCTCAAAATGTCAGGCTGCGGGGTGCCCAGTGGGAATGAACGTTCCCGCCGGGAATAAGAATTGATTCCCGGCGGGGTGGGAATGATTTTCTGAATAAGGGGGAGGGCATTCCCACCGGCAAAGTTTAGGAAAAGACAGAGCATGCCAGACCGCAGACTCTTCCTATCGCGGCGAGTTTGCCGGCGGAATATCCGGCACCGGGGGCCTGCTGAAAGCTCAAAAAACTCGCATGGGCGGTGATTTCGCGCGTCGGCTCCTGTAAGCTCATCATGTCCACGGTGCCGTCGCTTGACCCACGCTCCCCTCAGACAGGAATGTGCGCCCCATGAAAGACCTGAACCGGAAAAGTCTGATCCGCAGCTTGATCTTAGGTTCGCTTGTTCTCGCGCTCACCTGCGCCGTTCACGCCGCGGAAATCCCGCAGGCTACGCCCGAATCGCAGCATGTTTCGCCCACCAAGCTCGCCGCGGCCGAGAAGGCCGTCAAAGAGCTGATCGATAAGAAGGAATACGCCGGGGCCATCACTATGGTCCTTCGCAACGGCAAGATCGTCGAGTGGCAAACCTATGGGCTGGCCGACGTCGCCAAGAACAAGCCGATGGAGAAGGACACGATCGTCCGCGTCTATTCGATGTCGAAGCCGATCACCACCGTGGCCGCGATGATGCTCCACGAGGAAGGCAAATTTCAGCTCGACGATCCGGTGTCGAAGTTTCTGCCCGAGCTCAAGGGGCTGCGCGTCTATGTCGGTCCCGACAAGACCGAGCCGGCCCGCCGCGAGATCACGATCCGCGACCTGATGCGGCACACCTCGGGCTTCACGTACGGCCTGTTTGGCGACAGCCCGGTCGACAAGATGTACCTGGCGAAGAATGTCCTCGATCCTCGCCAGAACTTGCAGCAATTTGTCTCTCAGCTCGCCACGCTGCCGCTGAAATATCAGCCGGGAACAAAATTCAACTACAGCGTTTCGACCGACGTGCTGGGCCGCCTGGTTGAGGTCGTTTCGGGGCAGACGCTCGACGCGTTCTTTGCCGAGCGGATCTTCAAGCCGCTCGACATGGTCGACAGCGGCTTTTTCGTTCCGGCCGAGAAGGTGAATCGCTTTGCCGTCAATTACGGTCCCGATCGCAGCGGGGCCGAGCCTCTGAAGGTCGTCGACGATCCCGCAAAGAGCAAGTATCTCAAGCTGCCCACGTTTCTTTCCGGCGGCGGCGGACTGGTTTCGACGGCCCGCGACTACGCCCGCTTCTGCCAGATGATGCTCAATGGCGGCGAGCTCGACGGAAAGCGGCTCTTGAAGGCCGAGACCGTCGCGGAGATGACCAAAAACCAACTGCCGGCCGAAGCGTTGCCGATGGCCATGCCCGCCTTGGTCGCGGTGCCGGACAAGACCTTGGGCTTTGGCCTGGGATTCGGCCTGAGAACGAGCGCCAGCGCCTCGAACCCGACGATCATTCCCGGCGAGTACTTCTGGGGCGGCTACGCGAGCACGGGATTTGTGATCTGCCCCCGCGACCAGACGGTGATCATCTCGCTGGCCCAGTTCCTGCCGCTGAAGGTCAAGCTTTCCGACACGTTCAAGCGGGGAGTCGACGAGGCGGTCGAGAGCAAAGAGGCCGCGAAAAAACCGCACAAACGGCCGTTCCGCATCAACGCGCGGATCGGCGCCGGCCAATAGTCGGTAGGGCAGGCTGTGCCTGCCGCAGAGCGTGAGCGATTCAGAATCGGCAGGCACAGCCTGCCCTACATAACTCCGCCCGCTCGCTCAGGAGCGGCGCTAGTCGATTCCTGCGCCGAAGTTATCGTTCTCTTCGACGCCGTGGCGCCCCTCGGGCCGGCCCGCGTTGACGCGCGCGGCGGCGGGGACGTTCTGGTGCGGCGGGCCGGGCTGCGCCGCGGCCGGCTCGATGCGGCGCGACGTGTCGGGAGTGCGAACGATCCGCGGGGTTTCGTACTCGACTTCCTCGAACGGCTCGCGGAGCGTGGCGAAGTGCTCTTCGCCGTAATCGTCGTACGTGCAGGAATAGCCCGGCTCTTTGGCGCGAACTAGCTCGTCTTCGTACGCCTCGAGCACTTTGCGCTGGATCAGCTCGCGGCAATCGGAGTTGATCGGGTGGGCGATGTCGGCGTAGAGCTTGGCGCGCCCCTCGTTGTCTTTGATGGCGCGGTCTTCGTCGAGCTTCGCGCCGCACTGGTTGCAGTGCAGAGCGCGCAAATGGTTCTTGCAGTGGCAGCGGGGGCAGCGATCGGTCAGCTTTCGGCTGGGCATCGCCACGAACGAGCCCTTGGCCCCTTGGATGATCTTCAGATCGCGGATCACGAAGCAGGAATCAAAGGTGATTGAGCAGAAGGCCTGCAGCCGCTCGTGCGGGTCGTCCATCAATTTGATGCGTACTTCAGAAATCTCCACGGCCGTCCTCCTTCTCGGTGGCGGTTTCTTACGGCCGGCTTTGGGCAACCCACACGCGTCCGACGCGCGCCCCCCTGAGGCGGCCAGCCAGCGACCGCGCCTGCCGGGCCGTCTGGCACAGCCCGAAGTACGCGGTTCCGCTGCCGCTCAGCTGGTGGCCCAGCACCGGCAGGCTCGAAAATAATGACTGGAGTCGATTCACCTCCGGGTTTAAACGTTCGGCTGGCGCTAACAGCGCGTTGTACAAGAGTCGACCCGCGACCCCGACCTGCCCGGCGCGCAGCGCAGCGGCCAGATCGTGGACACTCTTTCGTTTTGCCGGGACTTGAGCGTGCTTGTAGACCAGCGCCGTTGATAGGCCCGTCCGAGGACGGACAATCACGAAGTGCAGTCCGAGCGGCACATCCAGAGGCTCGATGATCTCGCCGCGCCCGTGACAAACGGCAGCCGACGTCCCGTCGACAAAGAAGGCCACATCGCTTCCAAGCTGCGATGCCAGCCGCTGAAGCTCGGCAACTCCGAGCCGCAGGTTCCAAAATCGATTCAAGGCCATCAGCGTCGCGGCTGCATCGCTCGACCCTCCGGCCAAGCCGGCAGCAGGGGGGATTCGCTTCACCAGCGCGATCCGAATCCCCCGCTCGACGCCTGCATGCTCGCGCAGCAACTGGGCCGCTTTAACCACGAGATTGTCGGACCCGAGCGGAATTCCCTCGCCACCCGTTTCCGCGCTCGTTGGGTCGACCGCTGACGTCGACCCGCGTTTGCCGGTCCCTAGTCCCGAGCACTGCAAACGAATTTCGTTTGAGTCCTCCTCCGTGAAGGTCAAGGTGTCAATCAGATCCACGGCGACCATGAGCGTCTCCAGCTCGTGGTAGCCGTCCTTCCGTTTTCCCAGCAATTCCAGAAAAAGGTTGAGCTTCGCCGGCGTATGAACGACCAACGACGGGCCGACCCGCCGAAATCGCATCGGCTGCAGTCCTCCCGCGAAAGGCCCGACCGATCCCTCTGGACTTGCTTCCGCTGGCGACGTAAGTCGCTTCACGGACAGATAAACGGATATTCAACCGCCGAGTCTCAGCGAACGATTTTATGCCGCTGGAGGCGGATTTTTGGACACTAGGGTAGGTGGATATTACCGACGCTCGGCCGAACCGTCAAGCCGCGTCCAGGTTTGCGTTGAGTAATGTACAAACGTATAATCCAGGTGGCTCCGCCACCTCGTTCGCAATCGGACCTCGCTGATGCTCGATTCCCGACTTCCCCAGAAGGGTCGTTCGGCCGCGGGCGATCCGCCGAATCGGTTCCTCGCCATCCAGCGAGAAGTGGATCCCGATGCCGAAATTGCCGAAGACGAGGCGTCGGGCCGCGTCGCCACTCAGTTCTTGCCCGATCGGTCCGAGTCGATCGTCACCGAGAACGACAGCCCCGACGTTCCCTTTCGCTATAGCGTCAACCCCTATCGCGGATGCGAGCACGGCTGCAGCTACTGCTACGCGCGGCCCAGCCACGAGTACTTGGGGCTGGGAGCGGGGATCGACTTCGAGTCGAAGATCTTCGTCAAAGAGCGAGCGCCCGAGCTGTTTGCGCGCTGGCTGGCGCGCGACGGCTGGCAGCCCGAGATGATCTGCTTTTCCGGGATTACCGACTGCTATCAGCCGGCCGAGCGGACGTTCGAACTCACTCGCCGGTGCCTGCAGGTGGCGGCCGAGGCCCGACAGCCCGTCGGCATTATCACCAAGAATCGCCTCGTGACTCGCGATCTCGACGTCCTGAAACCGATGGCCGAGCGGTCGCTCGTGCATGTTTCGCTTTCCATCACCACGCTCGACGAAAAACTGGCCCGGCGCATGGAGCCGAGAACGAGTCGGCCCTCCGCCCGGCTGGAGGCGATTCGCGAACTTTCTGCGGCCGGCGTCCCCACACGGGTGATGCTCGCGCCCGTGATCCCCGGCCTCAACGACAGCGAGATTCCGCAAATCCTCAAGGCGGCCCGGGAAGCGGGCGCCGGCTCGGCCGGCCACGTGCTCTTGCGGCTGTCTGGATCGGTGCGCCCGGTGTTCCTGGAATGGCTGTCGCGGAGCGAACCGACCCGCGCCGCGCGAATCGAGTCTTCCATTCGCCAGACCCGAGGCGGCAAGCTCAACGACACGCAGTTCGGACGCCGCATGCGGGGCACGGGAACGCGGGCGGAACAGATCGACCAGACGTTCGCGACGTTTGCGAAGCGCTACGGTCTCGACGGGCCGCTGTCACCTTTTGACTTTTCGCAATTTCGCCCGCCGTGCTCCGCCGGAGGACAGTTGCAGCTGTTCTAGTCTAGCCACCGTGCGCCGCGTGAACGCGTGCAAAGCGGCGGCGCGCTCAACTGACAAAAAAAAGCGACCAGGCAATCGAGCGTGGTCGCGCAAAATGTTCCGCGAGATGAACAGTTGAGCCGGAGGCCGCGGCTATTTCTTCATCGCCTCGAGTTCCTCTTTGCGCAGCCGGTCGTATTCCTCTTGGGAGGGAACTTTCGAGACGGCGTCTTTGGCGGCGGCAGCCACCTCGGCATTCGGGTCGTTGACGAAGGCCTCGTACGCCCCCTTGAGC
>DASPSM010000642.1:0-8575 GCA_035623955.1 Planctomycetaceae bacterium | reverse complement strand
GGGCGATCTCCTCAAGGCATCCTTGCCCCGGGTGGCGCAGGAAGAATGGCTAAAAGAGGTGTTTCAGACAGATTTGTGACCAGGTCTCGAAACTTTCGAGGTCGCTGGTCAACTTTGCGGGTGTGGCAAACCCTGTCTCTATGATCGACTCTTCGCGTGGGCGGACTTTGGGCGCTTCGAGCTCAAAGAGATGCACGATCCCCAAATGAACTCGCCCGACCTCTGTCTGATCGTCGTTGATCAGCCCCACGCACGTTTCGGTGAACCCGGCTTCGACGAAAACTTCTTCCTCGATCTCGCGCCGCATTCCCGCAAGATACGACTCGTGCGCGGTCTCGGCATCCGTGGAAGAAATATGCCCCCCAATGCCGATCGAGCGCAAACTGTGCAGTCTCGCTTCCCCCTGCGTCTTTCCCCGCTTGTAGTGAAACACCTCTCCGCGGCTGCGAAAGACGCAGTAAGGAATGAGCTGCTTGTAGCTGGGATCGGTCTCGACCCGATCGCGCGGTCGGTAAGTCGTGTAATTCGGGTCGAAAAGCGTCTTGAAATACGGTTTGGCGTCGGCCAGGAATCCCTGAAAGTGCCCGATCTCGTGAAACAATAACGTCGGAATGCACAACACGCGCTCCGCGGATGCCTGGCTTACGGACATGTCGATTGCCTCCTTTTGATCAAGGCCGCGAGTTTTCAGAGTGCGTTTGCCCGCGCGACAACAACAGCTCGGCGATCACGACACCGACGTCCGCGGCACGCATCAGCGTCTCGCCGACGAGGATTGCTCGCACGCCGGCAGCCTGAAGCCGCGCGACGTCTTCGCCCGAGCGAATTCCACTTTCGCTGATGAGGATTGCTTGCGCCGCCACCCGCGGCGCGATATTGAGCGTGTGTTCCAAATCGGTGACGAAGGTCCGCAAATTACGGTTGTTGATTCCGACCAGGGCGGGCTCGAGTTCCAGCACGCGATCGAGATTCTCAGCGTCGTGGATCTCGACGAGCGCCTCCATCCCCAACTCCGACGCGAAAAAGTAGAGTTCCCGCAGCCGGCAATGATCGAGACATTCAGCGATCAATAGCACGCAATCGGCGCCGGCGGCCCGGGCTTCGAGTACCTGATAGCGGTCGATCAGAAAGTCCTTGCGAAGTACGGGAACCGAAACTGCGTGCCGGACATTCACCAGGTCGTCGAGCGAGCCTTGAAAGAATTTCTCGTCGGTCAGCACGCTGATGCATGCCGCGCCGCCACGCTCGTACGCTGACGCGACCTCCGCCGGATTGAAATCGCGGCGAATCAAGCCTGCTGAGGGCGAAGCTCGCTTAACCTCCGCAATGAGCGCCATGGGACTCCGCGCCGCAAGGGCCGCGGCGAAGCTGCGAACCGGGGGCGCGTCGGCCAGACGTCGCTCGAGCTCCTCCGAAGGGCGTGCCGACTGAGCGCGATCCAATTCGGCTCGCTTATGCTCGACAATTTCTCGGAGCACGTCGGTCATGGCCGTTTGATCATACAGTTCGATCGGACGCGGAGAAACCGCGACCCGTTATGCGGCGAACCACTGTTCACCGGCGGGCGAAACGCCCAAATGTGGGATAAACTGATAGATTCGGAGTGGATCTCGAACCGGCCCGCAGAATTAGCCGATACCGACCGAACTGCCAATGCCCGCGGCGCCTGACCCAATTACGGCGATTTTACTCGCGGTAATCTTTCTTACGTTGACTGAGATTCTGCGCGCCCTCGGGGCGGGGCAGCTTCTCGCTCCGCCCCAGCCGCGCCCACGTCTCAAGTTCGACTGGGCTGTCTTTGCCGCGGCATGCACTTTTATCGCGCTTCCGGCACTGCTCGGTCTGCTGTTTGCCGGGCGAGAAATCTCGACCGACAAGTCCGCTGCGCCCCCCGACCACGTCGATGGGGCCATCCTGACCAATTTCGTGATCATTGCAGTGCTCGTTGCGGTAATTTTCGCGAGGCGGAAGAACCGGCCGGCCGACTATGGCATCGATCTGCGCGGGTGGCTGGCCGAAATTCGCTTTGGGGGCCTCGGTTTCCTCGCGTGCCTGCCCTTTGTGGTCGCGATCATCCTTCTGACGAGTCACTGGCGCCAGCCGGACAAGCAGAACATGCTGTTGATTCTGCTGCGCGACACGCAGAGCGAGTGGACCATCCTAAAAGTCGTCTTTGCAGCCGTGATTTCAGCGCCGCTGGCCGAGGAGCTGCTGTTTCGGGTCTCGTTTCAAGGGCCGCTGGAAACGCGGCTCTCCCCAGGATGGGCGATTTCGATTCCCGCGTTCATTTTCGCCTCGGTGCACGGAATTTACGATGCGCTGCCGCTGCTGCCCCTGGCGCTCGCTCTGGGCGCGCTTTACCATCTGCGGCGGAGCTACGTGGCGATTGTCACTGCGCATGCCCTGTTCAATGCCAGCTTTCTGGTATTGGCCCTCTGGCAGCGGGATGCTGCCCAGGCGCTCGGGCAGTTTTGTACTCCTTAGGTTCGGCTTCATCGCTCACGCGCCCGCGATGGCTGGCACGCTGCCGCATGCCCTGATAAGTTCCGGGGCGGAATCGGTCGCAGCTCGCGGCTCGATTGACCGCCCCGAAGAGTGAAGGCCCCGCGTGGTTCAGTTCCGGCCGGTTGAAGAACAGTTGGCCCTCATCCGTCGCGGGACGGAGAAAATCCTGCCGGAAGAGGAGCTTGTCGGCCGGCTCAAGCAGAGTCGTGAAACGGGCGTGCCGCTGCGCGTGAAATATGGCATCGACCCGACCGGGGTCGATGTGCACCTGGGGCACACGGTCCCCATGCGAAAAATGCGGCAGTTCCAGGAACTCGGCCACCAGGCCGTGATCATTATCGGGGATTACACAGCCCGCGTCGGCGACCCAAGCGGGCGCGATTCGACCCGAGCTCGGCTCACCGGCGAACAGGTCGATCGCAACGCCGCAACCTACTTGGCACAGCTCGGCCGCGTGCTCGATCTCTCGAAGGCCGAGGTTGTCCGCAATGGGGACTGGTTCGCACGCATGTCCTTTGCCGAGCTCTTGGAGCTGTGCGGCAAGGTGACCATCGCACAGTTGCTGACACGCGACGACTTTGCCAAGCGGATGCAGTCGGAATCCCCGATCTTTCTGCACGAATGCCTGTACCCGGTCATGCAGGCCTGGGATTCGGTGATGGTGCGGGCCGACGTCGAGCTGGGGGGGACCGAGCAGCTCTACAGTTTCATGCTGGCCCGCGACCTGCAGCGGGCCCAGCAGATGCCATCGCAGATCGCGCTGATGATGCCTATCCTGGTCGGCCTCGACGGTGTCCGCCGCATGGGCAAGAGCTTGGGCAACTACATCGGCATCGGCGAGCCGCCGTACGAAATGATGAAAAAGTTCATGCAGGTGCCCGACGCGGCGATGCCAATGTACTTCGAGCTGTTGACCGATGTGCCGCTCGACGACGCCCGCGCGCTCATCGCCAGCGATCCCAAGCAGGCCAAGCTCACTCTGGGACGGGCGGTCATCAGCCAGTATCACGGCGAGGTCGAGGCGAATGCGGCCGCCGAGCAATGGGAGCGTGAAGTCGGCCAAGGAGGCGTTCCGACCGACATCCCGGAGGCGACACTCGCGCGCAGCGAACTCGACGCCGAGGGACGAATCTCCGCGCTGGGGTTGCTCAAAGGGCTCGAGCTTTGCACGACGACGAGCGAGGCCATTCGACTGATCGATCAAGGCGGGGCCTACCTCTACCACGGATCCGAAAAGATCCGGATCGAGTCGGGAAAACAAATGCTGAGCGTGACCACGGGGATGATCATTCGGGCTGGCAAGAAAAAGGCCTGTCGGGTGCGAATTGTTCCCTGAGAGGTATTGGCGCAATTACCGCGATCCAACAGTTGTCCTTGAGTGTCGTGTTACAGGAAGGGAAGCCTATGCAACTTGAGGGATCCCCCGATGTGAGACCGAGCGGAGTGCGCGTATAATGGTCGCAAAAGTTGCCCGATTCGCCTGGCCCGCGGTCAATCCCATGGCCTCCAAAGCGCAACTCGACCATGCCCGCAAGCTTCAAGCCGCCAGTGGCTACCTCGATCTGGAGATGCCTGCGCACGCGTTAAAGGCCCTCGACGCGATCGCCCATCCCGAGGCGACGCCGTTTGAGTTCTATTACCTCCGGGGGCAGGCGCTGCGCATTGCCGGCAGATTTGAGGAGGCGTTGGTCGCTCTGTCGAATGCCCGCGAGAAGCGGCCGGACGATCTCGACGTCATGATGGCGCAGGCCTGGTGCTATAAACGAACCGATCAGTTGCCGCGAGCCATTTCCACCATGGAAGAGGCGTACCGCGCGCATCCAAAGGTGCCGGTCGTGCTCTACAACATCGCCTGCTACTACGCGCTGGCCGGCGACAAGATGCAGGCCCTCTCGTGGCTGGGGCGCGCCTTGCGGATGGAGGCGGGGCTCCAGAAGCTGATTGCCGACGAGTCGGACTTCAACTCGCTCCGCAACGACCCCGACTTCCAGTACATTGCGAAGTTGGAGCTTTTGACCGACCCCTGACCGGCCCCTGCACGCCGAGCTTGCGAGAGAGCCCGTGACGGACGAACTCGAGCAGGACGCACCGCCGATCACCGAGCTCAGCAAAGGGCAGCGCCGCGTGCTTGGAACGCTCCTCGAAAAGGCGTTCACCACTCCGGAAGCGTATCCGCTCACGATCAAGGCGCTGACGGCCGGCTGCAACCAGAAGAGCAACCGCCATCCGCTGACCGAGTATTCCGAAGACGACGTGTTGGAGATCGTGGATCAATTGCGACAGTTGGGGCTTGTCGCGGTCGTGCACACGGAAACGGGCCGCACCGAGCGCTTCCGCCACTACATGCGCAAGCGGTTCACCCTTTCGGAGCCGCAATTAGCCGTGCTGACGGAGCTGCTGTTGCGCGGGCGGCAGAGTATCGGCGACCTGCGAGCGAGGGCGAGCCGCATGGTTCCCATAGAAAGCCTGGACGAGCTTCGTGTAGCGCTCCGTGGATTGCTGGAGCAGAAGTACATCCAAGCGAACACGGCACTGGAGCGGCGGGGCGTGGAGGTCGACCACAACTTTTACGCTTCTTCCGAAAACAAAAAACTCGCGTGGGACGCGGGAGTGGACGACGCAGACGACGTCGGACGTGGCGAAGCGGCCGCGCGAACTCACGGCGCGGCGGCGCCCGCTTCGCCGCCGCGCGGGGCGCAGATCGCCGACTCGCAGATCAGCACCGCGGCGCTCACGCAACTCCGCGCCGAAAACAGCGAATTGCGGGGGCGGATTGACGCGCTCGAGCACGAAGTGGCTCGCCTGAAGGGTCTCGTCGACGATCTGGTGCGGGATCTGCGCGGTTAGCTGGTGCTTGCACCCA
This sequence comes from Planctomycetaceae bacterium, assembly GCA_035623955.1. Taxonomy (GTDB): domain Bacteria; phylum Planctomycetota; class Planctomycetia; order Planctomycetales; family Planctomycetaceae; genus DASPSM01. The sequence continues at coordinate 3,207 of DASPSM010000642.1, read as the reverse complement.
GCGGCGCGCTCGCCCTGGCGCACGTTCATTCTGTTTTTGCCGAAGAGTCGGGCCGGGTCGTGAGATTTTTGCGAACTAAAGGAACTACCGACCCACAGGCGACTGCACCACAAAATCTGGAGCCTATAAACATGGCGTCGGGAGTTGGCGAGCAGTCGCTGCCGCCGCCCAGCGTCAATCCAGCCATTCTGTATCGAACTCGATCGCACCTGCCAGAATCACTCCTCAGTCCCCAAGCTCATGCGACCCATGCTGATGCAACACACTGCCGCCATCGAGGTTGATCGGATTTCGGAAGCGGCACGCACGCACGAGATCGTCCCGCGGCTTCACGCCGAGGTGCACCGTGCCTTGGCGCATAACCCATATTTCGCTGCCCGCAACCTGCGTGTCGAACTCCGCGAGAGCGACGTCGTCCTCTCGGGGGTGCTCGGATCGTACTTCCACAAGCAGATGGCGCAGGAATCGATCCTATCGGTGCGCGGCGTGCGCCGTGTGCACAACGAGATTCGTGTCGCGAACGCTTAAGCGAGCCTCCAAGCTCAACGACGCCGCTTTCAGGGCGAACCCGGGCGAATCGTCGGACCGTTCTCGCGCTCGGCCGACGGATTTCCCGAACTGGGCGCGCCTGTCCACGCAGGCACATCCGACCAGCTGGTTCCACTGTCAAACGTTTCTTGTTTGTCGCTGGGCTGCTTCCTGCTTGCGGCGGAAGGGTCATTCGGTGCAAACAACGGCGGCGGATCGTGGCGCGGCTGGATACGCAGCGACCAGGCATCCTGCGATGTCGCTCCATTGCTTGCCTCGGCCGGTTTCTTAGCGGCGGTCTGCGGCTCGCGCGACAATTGCTGAGCAGGGGGTTTGGAGCCTGCCGCCACATTCGACGCAGTTCGTCCCGGAACGATCGTCAGATCGTTCTTTTGAGTCCGGGTGGCGAATTCCTGCCTTTCGGAGCGAGGCGCTCGGCCTGTGGCCCAATCGGGACTTCCACCCGCCGGCATGACCTCCGTGGCCACGATTCGCGGAGACGGCTGTTGTTGCGACTCGGTTGCCCAGTCGGGCTGTGACTGAACGCTGGACAGAGTCCGATCAGCCGTATTGACAGCGGTGCCGGTCCATTGCGGCGGCGACAGCGGCGCGTCCCGGTCCCAGCTTTCCTTCGCATCAGGACTGGGCGGTGCTGCCGCGATCGATGCACTTGGAACCGGAGTATTGTTCGCGGGAGATGCCACGTTTGCGTTCGCGGTGGGGAATGCGGGGGCGGCAGGGGCACTCGCCAGACTTGGGACGGTCGACCGCGCCGATTCCCAATCACTCAAATCGTTCGGAGCACTCGCAGTCGGAGGGGCCGCCGCTGGATCAGCGCTCGGCGTTTCGGAGGGCCCAACGCCATCGGCGCATTGCCACGCTGGCGGCAGCGATACAGGCGGCGGCGTTGGTGATGGAGCTGCCCAAACCGGCATCGCTTGCACTCCTTGGGCGAGGTCTGTCTTCAGATCCGCGCTCGGACTTGCCGCAGCGGAGGGCGATGGCTGTGGAATTGCGGGTTTGTCCGCAGGTGCAGTTGCAGAGAGTGAGTTTTCGGTCCCTTCGCGGTCGATGGCAGCAAACGCCTCGTTGATGCGGTCGTCTGGCACTCGATTGGTGGCGATGGGCATCGGAGTGAACACGGTGCCAGAACTCGCATTAATCGAAGGCGTCGGCTGCGGGCGGAGTGCTTGTTGGGGCATAGGATCAGGAAGACGTAACGCGGAAAATTGTTGGCTCGGCAACGCGGGCTGTGTCGGCGGCATGACTGTGCCGAGCGACTGGCGCTGGGCGCGCTCTTCGACCGCACGTTGACGCTCGCGTTCCATCAGGTCGGCCAGCTGTTGCTCGAGAGGCGATTGGGCAGTCGGAACGGTTGCCTGCGGGCCCCTCGACACTGGAGCGCTCGAAGGCGCAGCATCGCTAGAAGCTTGAGAGTCTTGCCAGCCGGAAGCGGCAGGCGATTGCGATTCATGCTTGTCATTTTGTCCAGCCGACGCGAGCGTTTGGGGGAGAACCGCTGCGTTTCGATCTCCGGTGCCGTGCGATGAAGACGAAGGCGCAAACGACGCGACGATTGTCTCGTCGTCGGGTGCGACCGGGCGCGCCTGCGGGAAGAGTTGAGCCATGCGGACGCGGGCTTCAGTTTCGCCGACAGAACGCTTTAGCATCTCGAACGCCCGATCGCGGTCGCCAAGTTTTGCGTAAAGCAGGCTCAGATTGTCGAGAGCCTTGTGATGCAGCGGATTGAGCCGCGTTGCGGCGAGCAGACACCGCTCGCTTTCCGCGTAGCGACCCTGCAGAAGATACGAATAGCCTAGATCGCTGAGCAGGTCGGGATTGTCCGGTTCGCGCTTGAGCGCTTTCAGATAGCACTTTTCGGACGTCGCAAAATCTCCGCGCCGATCCGCCAGGATGGCCAGGCGATGGTTGGCCATCGCGTTATCAGGCTCCAAATCGAGGACGCTGCGATAACAGGCTTCAGCCTGCTCGTAGTGATTCAGTGCGGCCTCGCGATGTCCGTTGTTCAGCTTCGCGTCAATTGCCGCATTATCAACCGAGGCTGGCTTGGCGATGGAACCACCACTCTGAGAAGCCGGTGCGTCGTGAGCCGTTGATTGTGAGGATGGCTGCGCGTTGTCGACGACGGGACCTCCTGCACTGAGGTAGGTGGTCGGGCTGCCGTCGAGGCGGTCGAGTTGCGGTGCCTGGCACCCGTAAGCGCCCAGGCACGCCACGGTGCCCCATGTAAGCGCCCAGGCAAGCCGCTTTGGCCGATGGTCATCTGTCGGCAAACGCATGCAAGCTCTCGCTCGGCACTCCAAGCAACTCCCTGTGCGCCGCAACATAAATCGGTGCCAGAGCGCGACTCGATCAAGAGCCGAAGCCTATGACAGCGATCGAAAAAAGAACGGAGTTGTTGGAAACAGTTGAGGAAGCACGGACTGGCAGGAAAGAGAGGGGACGGGGACTATAGGCGAATTCCGATAACGTGTCGAGATTGGCCGCGAGCGGCAGTAAAGTCTTTTCGCTCTTGGATTTCACTCAGATCAGTTTGGCCGTCTGGCGATTGCGGATCCTTGCTTGCGGACCTCGTTTCGGGCATCTTCGAGGGCAAAATGCGGCTTCCGTCATCAGAAATCCAAGGCTGCTAAGTTTCGGAGAGAGCTGCGATGGCCC
>DASPSM010000601.1:0-2014 GCA_035623955.1 Planctomycetaceae bacterium | reverse complement strand
ATTGGGTGGAAGTCTATAGCGCCGCAAATGCGATCGATGCCCGCTTAGCACAAGCGCAGCTCGAGGCGGCGGGAATCTCAGCCTTCGTCGCCGAAGAATCGGTTGCGGCGCTTTATCCCAATTTCTCGTGGGCCGCGCCGCGGGTCCTCGTCGCCCCCGCGGATGCGGAGAGGGCAGCGCAAGTTCTGCGCGAACAAAAGGAGTCGAATCCGTCAGGCGACCTTTCTCAATGACGACTCGACTCCAGAGTCGCGTTGTGAGAGTGCCAGTATTCAGACGACGGATCAGCAACTTCGATGCGCGGCTACCTGTACTCAGTCAACTGTCCTGAATGCGGTGCCCACCGGCGCGTTTCGCACGTGACCGTCGGAATGTTTGATCCGGCGAACCTGGTCGGCCCTCAAAATGACACAACACGGTATTTCTGCCCGAAATGTTTTCTGGCGGTTGTCCTGCCGCGGCGGATCGAAAGCCGGTTCCTGCTCCAAGCAGGGCGCCCCACCGACGATTACGGAAATCCGTCCCCCTTTCGGGAACGCCTGCTCGAGCAGCTCAAGCAATTTGCTCAGCCCCAGCGCGTCTACGCGCTGGTCACGATTCCCGAACTCGAGATCCCTTGTCCCGACGACGGAGAGCGGCTCGAGCTGTGGCGGAATTACCCCGAAAATCCCCACCTCCCCTGTGGCCAGTGTGGTTCTCGCAGGACGAAACTGTGGGACCACGGCGTGATTGGCTTCCAGGTCGTGACCGGCTGGTGAATCAGCCGGCCTATCAGCCCAAGTTCAGCGACTGGGCCACCCGCTTGAGCGAGTCTCGCAGCGACGGGCGCTGCGGCTGTTCTGGATGCAGCCCGAGAATGCTGCGGGCCAGCGTCGAGATATCACGCAAGGCCTCGCTGTCGGGGGCCGACTTGCGCAGCAGCCGGCCGCTGTTCTCGGCCAGCTCGATCGCCGCGTCGGATGCCACGAGGAACACTTCGTGCTCGTTCAAGTGACCTTCGATCGTGTGGCGCGAGATCGCGTCCGCCGAGGCGACGTATTGATTGATCACGACGTAATGCTTGCCGATCGAGCCGCGTCGCAAGAGGGCCTCCAACAGCGTCCGCATGCTGTGCAGCGACGGGATCGTCGGTTTGGCGACGAGCACGACGTGCTGACTCTTGGCGGCAAAGTCGAGATCGACTTCCTCGAAATGGTGCCGGGCGTCGACCACCACCGAGCGCGCCAACTGCATGGCGCAGGCCAGCGCTTTGAACGCCACCTCCGGGGTGATCGTGAACGGCGTGATCTCCCGGTACGATCCGACGAGCACGTACAAATTGTCGTCGATCGGTGTCATCGCGTCGCGCATCCGCGACTCGTCCATGTGGTCGAGGTCGCTGACGAGATCATACAAGGTCACCTTGGGGCGAATCCCCAGGTAGTTGGCCAGACGTCCGAAGGCGACGGCCTGTTCGGCGAGAATGCAGGGGCCCTCTTCCAGCCGCGACAACTCGGCTGCGAGGTTGGCGGCGACCGTCGTGCAGCCGACGCCTTCGGTCGCTCCCAGCACCAAAATCGTGCGACAGCGCGATGCGGACTGCGGCGATTGAATGGCGAGGCGATGGATCGCCGACCGTAGATCATCAGGCCGAAACGGCAACTCGATCGACTCGACAGACACAGAACGCGGGAGTTCCTGAGGAGCGCGCCCCGGATCGCAGAGGATCAGGACTGGCCGCCCGGGGACCGCCGCGATCAGTCGCTCAATGGTTTCGGTCGGCGCGTCGGGCGCTGAATGGACAACAATTAACCGCGTGTCCGACGGTTGCGCGCAGACCGCCGCGAAACACGCGTTAACGTCGCGGACCTGGCCCTCGATCTCGATCGAGAGTTTTTCCAGCTCACGCCGCACATCAACGAGTGCTTGGCCCCCGCAACCAACCAAAAGCGCTTTTAAGCCATACATTAAGCAAACTTAGCACTGCCCGGAGCGTCCGGCTCGCGTTGACTGGCACTTCTTTAGCCGTTTGGAG
>DASPSM010000589.1:0-4971 GCA_035623955.1 Planctomycetaceae bacterium | reverse complement strand
GGGCGGTGGGGGACGAGCAAGAGTTTTGCCGACTTGATGAAGCACCGTGGCATTGAGCCGCCGCTCGCCGGGTACACCGATGCCGACGGCTTCCCCTGGGTGATCGAGTCGCTCGAAAAATGTCTGCCGACGGCGGAGAAGTGCGGCGTCACGCTGGCCCTCGAGAATCATTGGGGGTTAGCAAGACTGCCGGAAGGGGTGCTCAAGATCGTCGATGCGGTGCATTCGCCGTGGCTGGGAGTGCTGGCCGACACGGGGAATTTTCTCGAGGACCCGTACGATAAGCTGGCAAAGCTCGCCCCGCGGACGACCTTCATGCAGGCCAAGACGTACTACGGCGGCGGCATTTATTACACGCTCGACCTCGACTACAAGCGGATCGCCGCCATTTTCAAGAAGGCCAACTACCGGGGCTACATCTCGCTCGAATTCGAGGGGCACGAAAGCCCGATGACCGCGCTGCCGAAGAGTTTGGCGTTGTTGCGGAGCACGTTTGGCGCGGCCGCTTAGTTGGTAGGTCCCGCTTGCCGAGCGGGACTCTTCTTGTTGTGACCCGCCAAGACATCAAGGTCCCGCCCGGCAGGCGGGACCTACCGCTGGCGTGACATTTAGGTCCCTTTGGGCGACCGACAATAGCCCCACGATTCATCGTGGGGAAACGTCGACGAGTCAGATTGGAAGTCCCGTCAGGGACGACAGATTTTTCCGCCCCGCGCTCCCCAAGAATCTTTCGCCCCTTTCGGGGCTTTTTGGGCGTTCTCGGCCACTGACCCAACGATGAATCGTCGGGCTATTTTCTTTCGCCCCAAGGGGCTGCGGGATTTGGCGGACCGAAAATTCGCCGCGGACCTGCTGAACAAATTGCCGGGTCGTCTCACGCCGGCAAATCCGCTACCATCCGGTTACGTTCGTTTGCTCTCGCACCGATCTCGGGCTTGCGCTCTTCCCCCGCTCGGTTGATACTTCGACGCTGCCGGCGTCGGCTGGGCGAACGTTTTGCGCCTTCGCGTGTCCGTTTCGGTGAACGGGGACCGTTGTACATTGGAGGCTGGAGTGACCCATCTCGGGGAGGCTGGCGAAATTGCCGCGGCTACGGATGGCCGCGCGGCTGGATCGACAGAAACGCGCACGGCGGGAACTGCACGAACTGACGGCCGACCCTGCGTAAAGTCGACGGCGGATACGCAGACCTTCGCAACCAGAGACACGACCGCGATACCCACGGCCCGGGCAGCTCGCACAAATCCGGCGCCGGCCGCTGAGCCGGAATCGCGCAAACCGGATGCCGCGACGGCGACCCGCGAGCGGATCGTGGTCTTGATGCTGGCCTCGGTGCAGTTCATCTCGATCGTCGACTTCATGATCATCATGCCGCTCGGCCCGCAGCTGATGCGGAAACTGGCGATCGGGCCGCAGCAGTTCGGGCTGGTCGTCGCCTCGTACACGATCGCGGCCGGGTGCGCGGGCTTCATCGCCTCGTCGCTCGTCGATCGGCTCGGTCGCAAGGCGGCCTTTTTGGGAATGGACGCCGGCTTTCTGATCGGCACATTCCTCTGCGGCCTGGCTCCGACCTATTCGACGCTGGTTCTGGCCCGCGTGTTGACCGGAGCCTTCGGCGGAATTCTGGGCGGACTGGCCCTGGCGATCATCGGCGACGTCTTTCCCGAAGAGCGGCGCGGCCGCGCGACGGGGGCCCTGATGTCCGGGTTCGCCCTGGCGTCGGTGGCTGGCGTTCCGTTCGGCCTCTACTTGGGGACGCATTTCGGCTGGCACGTGCCGTTTATCTTGCTCGGCATCTTGGGCTGTCCCGTGTGGGCGATGGCGGCATCGACGTTGCCGCCGCTGCGCGATCACCTGGCCAAGGCGACGAGCACGCACCCGCTGCGAGTCGTGTTCGAGACGTTCACGCATCCCAATCATCTGAACGCGTTCGCGCTGATTGTGATGTTGATGGTGGCGGCGTTCACGATCTTTCCGTACATGGCGCCATTTCTCGTCAGCAACATCCACATGACCGAGGACGAGCTGGGGCTTGTCTACATCGCCGGGGGAGCGGTGACGCTCTTTTCCGCGCCGCTGATCGGCCGGCTGGCGGATCGTTACGGCAAGCTCCGCGTGTTCCGCATCGTCGCGCCCCTTTCGGCCGCGCTCACGCTGGCCGCGGCGAACCTGGTGCCGGTGCCCGTGGCCGTGGCGGTCGCCATCATGGCGGCGCTCATGGTCTGTAACACAGGCCGCATGGTGGCCGCGATGGCGATGATCACCGGCAGCGTCGAGCCGCACCGCCGCGGGGGCTTTTTGAGCGCGAACGCCTCGGTGCAGCACCTCTCGATCGGCTTCGGCACTTACCTGGGTGGCCTGATCGTCGCCGAAGCCGCGGACGGCCACCTGCTGCATGTGCCGACCTTGGGCGTGGTCTCCGCCGCCGCAACGATGCTCTGCCTCTGGCTCGCCGGCCGCATCCGCCCGCTCCGCCCAACCGCCGAGCACCACATCACCACCACCGAATCCCTCGCCGCCGCAGCCGAAATGTACGACGCGGCGGAGCCGGTGGAGGCGTGCGAAGAGGGGTGACGCAGGGGCGTCGGTCCCGGTTCAATTGGACCAGGCCCTTGCGCCGACGGCGCCGATTTGCGCTGTCGTCGAACCGCTCAACGGAATCCGCTGGTACAATTCTAAGGTGTACCTTAGCCACAGTACTGTCCGCCCCGGAGGTGTCATGGCCCCGACAAAACGCCGCTACAGCAAAGAAGAGATGGCCCGGCGTGGCGACGCGATCTACAAGGCCAATGTTCTGCCCCGGCTTGGGCCAGAGGAGACAGGCAAATTCGCAGCGATCGACATCGAAACTGGAAATTTCGAAATCGACGTCGATGAGCTGACTGCCTGCGATAGGCTGAGTGCTCGCGTTCCGGACCCACAAATCTGGCTCGTCAAAGTTGGGTCGCAGTATCTGCACCGGTTCGGCGGGCGCGCATGATTACGGGTCGGGTCACGGATCGCGAAGCCCGCGTCAAGTTGATTGTGCGCGGGCCGCGCAAACGAGAACGCACAATTCCAGCGGTCATCGATACCGGTTATACGGCGTTTCTCGCATTGCCACCGCCCCTGATCGCTTCATTGCACCTTTCCTGGAAAAGCAGCGGCCGCGGAACCCTTGCCGACGGCAGTGCGTGCCTGTTCGACGTCTATTCGGGCAAAGTCGTCTGGGACGGCAAAGAGCGAAGTGTCCTTATCGACGAGGTTGATACGGACCCGCTGGTCGGGATGGCACTCTTGATCGGATACGAATTGAAAATTGAGAATCGTCCCGGCGGCAGGGTCACGATCAAACGGATTGGCCGGAGGCCGGCGCATGGAACTCGACGACGACAAGATCGATGACGCAACCCTTGCTCTTCTGTCCCTCGGATTGCACGACGGCGTTCGCGCGTGGAAGGGCTTCGACTGGGACGCCATGCACCGGCTGCACGAAAAGGGCTACATCACCGATCCCCGCGGGAAGGCGAAGTCGGTGATTTTAACCGAAGAAGGATTGGAGCGAGCGAGACGGCTGGCCGAAACACTCTTAGGCAAGCTGCCCAAAAAGTAGTGCGGGGCTGCGGCGGGCCCGTTGTCACTACTTCCGCGACGTGTGATCGTGCACGATCACCCAAGCCCCGTCGATCTTGCGGAAGACGAGCGAAAAATTGCCGCCGACTGGGCCGGTGCGGTCGAGGTGCCAGTGGCCTAATAGCAGGGCCGCGGTTTCGCCGAGAGGGAAGGCTTCGAGCTGGTCGAACGTGAGGCGGCCCATGCGTTCGCGGGTGGGGTAACGCAGCTTGTAGTTGTCCTTGGTCGTTTGCCAGCCGCGGGTTGTCTTGCCGCCGGAGCTGAAGGTCAAATCGTCCGACTTCCAGTAGTGCTCCATGAAGCCGTCGATGTCGCCGCGGTTCCACGCGGCCGCTTGCTTTTGTAGGACGTCTTCCAGCTCGTCGAACAGGTCATCGGTCGGGCGGCCGAACCGCAGCTGCGCGTTCTCGCGGATCGTCAGCATCGTGTTTCCGTCGAGATAGGGAACGTCGACACTGGCACGGAACAGCTCGCCGGTCGTTTTGAGTTGCGGCTTGAGCGCAAGTATTTCGGGAGTGAGCCCGAGTTGCGAGAGCGCTGTCGCGAAGTGCCCGTGCCTTTCCTGGAATGCGCGCTGGTGGTAGTAGATCGCCATCAACGCATCGCGGGCCGGTCGCGTCGGGTCGTAATGGAACCGCGCGCTCCCCGGCGTGGCCGTCGAGAATTGCACGTAGCCCCAGCGTTCCGGGCGGTGCATGTCGATGATGCCGGTGGGGGACCAGACCCAGTTGTCTTCGTGCGTATTCGGCACGCGCTGGTATTTGCCGCCGACGATTTGGTGCCGCCATTCGACACGGGAGAAGTCGACGCGCCACTGGTCACCGTCGTGGGGCGGGGAAGGGCGGTGGGCAAATTCACTAAGGGCCGCCCAGGGGATGGCGATCTCGACCGACCAGCCCGTGTCGCGATCGGTCGGATTGTTGAGCGTGCCGGTGACGTGCACGGCCGTTTTGAGGCCAGCAATATTCCAATCGTTGTCGGCCCGGCCGCCATCTTTGTACGGCTTGGGCAAAAACAGATCCCAGCCCGTGTTGAGGGCGTTGATCTCGAATTCGTAGTACTCGTGATTGTCGCCGTTGGGATCGATAAAGACCTCGAAGTCGTTGTCGTTGAAGATCACCGAATCGTGCCTGGTCAGCGTCCCCCAGACGTGCGGCTCTTCCAGCTCGGCCCCGATGTAGAAGTATTTGTCGTCCCACAGCATCTTGGCCCGCGTGTGAAACCGGGGCTTCGGGCGACGATCGCCTTCGATGTCGACGAAATCTTCGGTCCACGGGACGGCCTGCCAGGCGGCCTCGTCGAGCCGCCCATCGATCTTCGGCGCTTCGGCCACCCGATAGCAGACGTAGCCCCGCGGGA
>DASPSM010000560.1:0-2088 GCA_035623955.1 Planctomycetaceae bacterium | reverse complement strand
ACGACTTCAATATCCGCGACATGACCGAAATGACGAAGACCCTCTCGTCGACCTCAGAGTTGATGGGGAGCCTCTTGTTGTCGGTCGCGCTGATTTCGCTCGTCGTCGGCGGCGTCGGCATCATGAATATCATGCTCGTCTCGGTCACCGAGCGGACGCGGGAGATCGGCCTGCGGATGGCGGTCGGCGCCCGCGCGGCCAACATCCTGCGGCAGTTCCTCGTCGAGGCCGTCGTGCTCTGCCTTTTGGGCGGTGCCATGGGCATCCTGATGGGCCGCACGTGCTCGATGATGGTGCAGCGGATCTTGCACTGGCCGACCGAAACGTCGCTTCCCGCGGTCATGGCAGCCGTTTTGGTCTCCGCCAGCGTCGGGATCGTCTTCGGTTACTATCCGGCGTGGAAAGCCTCGCGCCTCGATCCGATCGAAGCGCTGCGCTACGAGTAACGCGATCCGAATGAATCCGCCCGGCGAGCCGCGAGCGTAAGCTTGCGCGTGTTTCGCTTTCGATTTCGGGAAATAATTTAGACAAAACCCGCCGCACGGATGATCTTCGCCCGTGCCCGTCAGCAGGTCGGTGAATTCAATTCCCGCAGCGGACAACTTCGACATTCGCAGCCTTCGCTCGCGGCTCCGATGTGCTTCAGTCCGAGTCGAATTTCCGGCCCCAGATCACGGCGCCAAAGGACTTCGTAGGTGTGGTTGGGAAATCGGCATCCCTGCTCGACGAAGTCCTTGATTGCCGAGTCGCTGCACGTCTGGAGGATCGTTTCGCCATACAAGGTCGCGCAATTGATGCGCCGGCCGATCACCGCGGCGTGGCCTTGATCGCAGGCCCGTTGAATCTCTTCGCTCTGCAGACATCGCGAACCGCCGACGAGCACCTCTCCATCGCGCGGGCCGCCAAGAAACTCAAGAATCAGTTGCATCGCCGCAACGCCTCGCAAGCGGGCTGCCGGGCCTCGTTTTGCCAGTAACAAGCGGACAGTATAATGTCCCACTCGCGACATGATCGTGTCAACAGCACAGAGCTGTCCTAATCATCGGTTCCGAGCAGCTCGGATCGATCGCGCGCCGCGCCGATCGGCTCGGAGCCGATGGGTGGGCCCGCGACGCGAGGGGACGAATTTACGTGAGCGATTGGCGGGCCGGCCGCATTTTCGTTATCAATTCCGAGTCCGATCAACCAGAGGACGGCCGTCACACTCGAAGACTGATGCCGACCCGCGGCCCACGAATCGCCGCCGAACGACAGACTCAAGAGGAATCTCCACGATGCCCGGGTTCATTCTGAAGGTGTTTTGTCCCATCGCCCTCATCACGCTCGCGTGGCTGGCCCGTTCGGCCGCTGCCGACGAGATCGACACGCGGCCCTTGCCGCTCGGCGTGAAGGTTGCATTCCCCGACGTCCACTGGCCGGGCTGGAAGAGCCCCGAGGAGTCGGGCATCTCCGATCCGTTCCGGCCGATTCTTGTCACCCACGCCGGGGACGGGTCGAACCGAGTTTTCATCCCCACGCAGCAAGGGGTGATTTACGTGCTGCCCAACGATCAGCACGCGACGACGGCGAAGGTCTTTCTCGATCTATCGGCGAAGGTCTCGTATCGCGAGAAGCAAAACGAAGAGGGATTTCTGGGCCTGGCGTTCCACCCCAAGTACCGCGAGAACGGCCAGTTCTTCGTCTACTACACAAATCAATCCCGGCCGCGCCAGAACATCCTGGCACGCTTTCATGTCACCAAGGACGACCCGAACAAGGCCGATCCGGCGTCCGAAGAAATCCTGATCACCTTCGACAAGCCGTTCTGGAACCACGACGGGGGCACGCTCGTTTTCGGCCCCGACGGATACCTTTACATCGCCGTCGGTGACGGTGGCCTGGGCAATGATCCCTACAAGAACGGGCAGAATCTCTCGAAGCTCTTGGGCAAGCTGCTGCGGATCGACGTGGACCATAAGCAAGGAGATCGGCCCTATGCGATTCCCGCGGACAATCCCTTCGTTGGCGTGAAAGATGCGCGCGGCGAGATCTGGGCTTACGGTCTACGCAATGTCTGGCGCTTCGCCTTCGATGGCGACGTCCTGTGGG
>DASPSM010000547.1:0-2113 GCA_035623955.1 Planctomycetaceae bacterium | reverse complement strand
CGGCGACGCAGGCTCGATTTGTGGCTCGGTCACCTACCCGTTAGGGAGCGGAGGGGACCAGGATATTTGGCCGAGCCGTAAACGACCTTCGACAGGCCGGCCCTGCGGGAAGCCGGCTTGCCGGTGCGGGCGTCCAGAGCTACGCCAACCTTCGCACTGCGGACTCTGGGTCGTGAACCAGAACAGAAATCGGGATCGGGACAGAACGAATCGAACAAATCGAAGACGGAAACGTCAAGAAAACCAATCCGTGCGGGATCAGTTCGTCATGTGAAAGGGGGTTTGCGCGCCGGCCAGATCGCGTTCGGTGATCTCGTGCGGCGCCTCATCGATCGAGCTGGTGGACGGGCTGGCGGCATCCGGTTCGGCTTGCCGCTCTTTTGCCGTGCGGAATCGCCGGCGGGCGGACGACTCGCGCGTGGCCCGCTCGTCAGAATTCGTTTGGGGACGGACGCCCGATGTTTCAACCTTCGCCGGCGCATTCGCAGCTGCTGTTGCGACCGGTTGCCAACCCGAGTTCAGCACGCGCTGGCGTCCTTGCTGTCGCAGGGCGGTTGCCCGGGTCGCGTCGATCGGTTGCGAATCGGCGGAGTCGCTAGCGGATGCCGTTTGGCGCTCGTCCTTGCGGACGCTCATCGCCCGGCGGTCGACCGGGGCGGGAGTGACGAGATCGTCATTGCGGGGAAACGGTCGGGCCACGCGCGCGGTCGGCGCCGGATCGGCAGGTTCAGTCGATGCCTCGGGACTCTGCGCGCGAATTACCGGTTGATGGCCCTGATCGTCCGCCTGGGCCACCATGCGGCCGGACGGTTCGGAGATTTCCGGACTTCCGGCCATCACCCAGTCGCTCCAGCGCCGCTCCAGCGACACCACGTCGGTCAGACCGTAGTACTCGTGGATCGCGGAGTTCCAATCGCGGTCGTGAGCCTCCTGCAGGAAGCGCAGGTAGCGCTCGCGGCCGCCGGATTGCACCAGGTAATCGGCCAGAGAATATCCCTCGGCGTACAAGGTCAGCACGGCCTGCATATCGCTGGGGTATTCCTTCATGGCGATCAGTTGCACGAGGGGAATTCGTTGCGGCGTGTTGAAGACTTGCCGCAGGAGCATCAGTTGGCGGTGGCGCTCCGACTCGTGCTCGACGAGCGAAGCGGCCCCTTCGTCGGCCCAGCGAGGGAGCGGGCGGCGAAAGTGGCTGGCAAAGATCGTGTGGCTGACCTCATGCGGAATCACGCTGTCGAGAATCCGCTCCGGCGAGCCCTGAACGCGCATGTTCCAGTTGAAGACCTGGCCGGCCGCAAAGGTGAATGTGGTCGCACCGCCGGCTCCGACCTGTCCGACCTGGGTGATCGTCACCTGACAGGGACGATACCAGCGCGGCAATTCGTGCCCGAGCCATTCACGGGCCAGAAGCGCCCGATAGCGTTCCGCCGCGTCACCGACCTGCTTGGCAAACTCCGCGGTCGGCGCGTTGACGACGAAATTCGGCGTCGCGTAGGAGTAGCCAGCAGCCAGCGAAGAAGAAGCGGTGGCGGCGAGAAGGAGGAGGGCGGCAACCAACACGGCCGGGCGCAAAAGCCGAGCATCCATGCGAGTATCTCTTCCCTGAGATCGTGTCCCAAACGCAGGCAGCGAAAGTCCCTTCGCTGCCGACCGGCAAATCCGGCCGGTCAGCCACCTGGGAAGCAAAGTTTAAACCATTTGCCCAAAACTCGCACAGGGAAATTTTTAACCGACGCCAGCAGCGTTGTAAGTCTTTCTGCCTACAACTGTTTGCGTGATTCCACCTTTCCGAGGGCGGCTTAAGAGCGGGCGACCAGACGAGGGCCGTGCCTGTAATTCTTACAAAGCTGCCCAGCTCCGCGGCTCAATGTGGGAACCGCAACAAGGGGGCTGCGTTGGATGCGGTTCTTGCGCAGCGGAGGTTGCGGAGGAAGGCTGAGTCCCGTCACGGCTGCTTGTAAATCGTGCCGCCCTTCATCACGAGGCGGACTTTGCGTAGCGCCGAGATGTCGCGTGTCGGATCGCCTTCGACGGCGATCAGCTCGGCGAGCAATCCTGGCTTGACCGCGCCCAAGCGGTCGTCGAGATGCAGCACTTTGGCGTCGATCGAGGT
>DASPSM010000505.1:0-2911 GCA_035623955.1 Planctomycetaceae bacterium | reverse complement strand
GACCAGATCCTCGCCGAAGCCGAGCAGATCGTGAACGCGGCCCTCGCGTAGGGTGGGACAAGGCCCGCTTCGGGCCGCCGACCCACCGATTTGCCAATGAATGACGAATGACGAAGTACGAATGAATGACGAAAGGAGCGCGAAGCTGGAAGCACGAATGGAAAGCGTCTTCCTTCGTGCTTAAGTCATTTGGTCATTCCTTCGTCAGTCGGATTTCGTGCTTCACGGAGAGCGTTGTGGATGCCGGATAAATCGCCCCCTGTCCCCAAATCTCCCGTCGTCTTCCTCGTCGACATCGACAACACACTGTTGGACAACGACCGCATCCAGGCCGACCTCAAGGAGCACATCGAGCGCGAGTTCGGCCCGGAGCCGCGCGACCGCTATTGGGCGATTCTGGAGCGACTCTTCGACACGCTCGGCTACCGCGACTACCTGGGGGCCCTGCAGCAATACCGGGTCGAAAACCGGCACGCGGTGAAGTTGTTGGCGTTGTCGTTCTTCCTCGTCGACTACCCGTTCGCCAAGGTCCTCTACCCCGGGGCGCTCGAGGTGCTGAAACGCCTCAAATCGCACGCCCCGACGGTGATCCTCTCCGACGGCGACGTCGTCTTCCAGCCGCGCAAGGCCCAGCAATCGGGCATCTGGGATACCGTCGACGGCCACGTGCTGATCTACATCCACAAAGAACAGGAGCTCGAAGACGTCGAGCGCCGCTACCCGGCCGAGCACTACGTGCTGATCGACGACAAGCCGCGGATCCTCACCTCCGTCAAAAAAATCTGGGGCCCGCGCGTGACGACTGTCTTCCCAAAGCAGGGAATGTACGCGCACGACCCGGCCGCGCTTGCCGGCAATTTTTCCCCCGACGTAACGATCGAACACATCGGCGACTTGCTCCCGATGGATCTGGCCAAGCTCTAAGCGGCGCCCGCCGGGGTGCGGGCCGGGGCCTTCGTCGGCGCGGGACCGCGTGACGGCATGACGGAGGCGGGAGGTCGAGGCTGGCAAGCCGCTTCAAACTTCTGCAGCTGCTGGTGCAATATCGAGTCCAGCCGTCGTTGAAACGGGCCAGCCTCTTGCGCCCGCTGCAGGGCCTCTTTTTCGAGCTTCACCGCTTCCTGGGGATTGCCGGTTTGGAAATGCGCTTCTGCAGCCGTGTCAAGATACTCAGCCGAGCGACGCAAAGTGATGGCGCGCTTCGCCAATTCGAGGCCACGCTGCGAATTGTGGACCGCAGGGTCCTTCGTCGTCAGATAGAGCCATGCCAAGTTGTTCAAGGTCAGCGCATCCTCCGGCTGATACGCCAGAAGCAGCTCATAGGCCAGGCTCGCTCTTTGATCGTGCGAGCCAGTTTCCGTAACAGCCCAATTGCGGAGGATTGCTTCCTTCGACAGCTGACGTTCTGCGACTTTGGGTTTCTCCTGCGTCGCTTCAGCGGGGGCGAAGTCGTTACCGTCACGCTGGAGGAACTTCTTGATCGGGCCGCTCGAGGCGTAACCGGCAAAGAAGAGCCCGAATGCGGCGAGAATCAGGAGAGTCACGCGGCGCAGGCGGCGCCGGTTCGAGTCCCAGTCGGCCGAGCGGACGGCCACCGACTGAATCGACCACTCGTCCGCAAATTCGTGCGACGGCGGTTGTGCATCCGGGAACCCGTCCGCAGCAGCAAGAGGCGGGGTTTCCCACGCTGGCTCGGCGGCGATCGGCACATTCTTAATCGCCGACTGAGTCGCGTTCTCCGAGATCGTTCGAAGGTCGCCCTGGACCCGCTCGGACAATTCGAGCCGCGCGTCGACTGGCATCGCAGTCAGCCGGGTGGTCACGTCTTCCAGCCGCGCAATCGCCTCGGAGACGCGCCGGTCCTCGGTATTCAGGTCGCCATAATGGGCGGCATAAAATCCTATGTTCAACCGCTCGGCCGTAGCGGCGTCGATGACCCCTCGAGCCGCGAGAACTTTCACGTACTCGCTGAAGAGCACATTCGCGGGCCGTCCCAAACCGAAGCCTGCCAATTCCGAGAGGCGCACTTCCAGTGCGTTCGGCGCTCCGACAATCGATGCCATGCACGTGACTCCCGCTTGCGCAGTCGAAATCGTATCGCTCGGGTCCCTCGCCGGCGCCCAAACGGACATTTTCGCCATCTCCCTGCTCGTAGGCCACGCCGAAGGCCCAATGTTTTGCGTTTCCGCGGGCTCCTTGGGCTGTTCTGTGAATATCCTCACAATCCGCATTCCGACCGCATTGGTTGACTCAAGGCCACATCTCAATGTTGTGAGACTCCAACTTTTCCCTGTTCCCGTCTCCCTTCGCGGACTTCGGCGAGCTCAGTCGAGCCGGAGAGGGGTTAGGGGTGAGGGGGCCGCCTCCCGCCCGCGACGCTCAAGCCGCTTGCCAATATCGCTACATATCTGTATCGTAATTGGCGGGCGGCTCTTCCGCAGCGACTGCTCTCGTGGAGATCGCGAATGGCGGCACCCCCTGCGAAACGGCACGCCTCTCGCCAGGCGACCGGCCCCGGGCGACCGCGAAGCGGAGCGGCCGATCGGGCTATTCTGGCGGCGGCCCTCGACGTGTTCGTCGAGCAGGGCATCGACGGCACGAGCATCGAGCAGGTTGCCGAAGTCGCCGGCGTCGCGCGGACGACCGTCTACCGCCGTTGGACCTCCAAAGAGGCCCTGATCGCCCAGGCGATCGCGGAAGCTCGCGGCCTGCCCGAGCAAGAGGCGATCGCCACGCGGCTGCCGCTCGACAAGCTGGGTGAGCGACTGGCGGACGCCCTCGTCGAAACCGTGACCGCGCCAAAATTCCGCAAGATCGTTGCCCGGCTGATCGGCTCGCTCCCCTCCTGCCCTGAACTGATGGCCGTCTATTGGTAGAAGTATCTGCTGCCCCGCCGCCAAATGGTGCGGCA
>DASPSM010000499.1:0-20879 GCA_035623955.1 Planctomycetaceae bacterium | reverse complement strand
CGGCGTAGCCCGGATAGTTTTCGACTTCGGTTGTCAGCGCCAGCTGGCCGAGCGGAAGGGTTCCCTTCAGTCTGTTTTCCTCGGTCACGGCTCCTTCGATGACCAGGGGCCGCAAGTTGGCACGGGCAGCATAAATGGCCGCCGCCCACGCCGCCGGGCCGGATCCGATAATCACGACGCTCAAGGATCCCGCCTGCGTCGATTTGCCCGATGTCTCCGCCACGCGTACTCCTAAATCGCTCTGTGACACGCCTACCGCTGGCCGTCAAACCTTCCGAGAATTCTAGGAGCCGGCGACGATAGCGGCGGATCCGGCGAGTGGCAACCGAATCGGAGACTCCCCTCCTCAATCGGTGACGCGTTTACGTTTGGGCGGCCTAAGTGACGAGGACAGGCGCCTTGATTCGCGCGCAAAGAAAAAGGCCTTCCGACCAACACGGTTGGTCGGAAGGCCTTCCGAATAATCCAGGTTGCAAGTGCGGGCCAACGCTTGCTTCCCGGCGTTATAAAGTAAATGCACAGCGCGTGCCGAATTTCGATTCTGCAGGGCAGATGGTTGCAACTCGTTCCGACATTTGGTTTTAAAGTTTTCAAATCGACTTGCGCGGGGGCGACCAACGGCGATTGTGCGTGTAGTTTTTTACAACAATCGTCTGCAAAACGGGCGCTCATTTTTCGTACAGGTGCCGTTCTAGGTCATTCCAAAGTCGTAAATTGTCGCCAATGCCAGCCCTTGCCAGTCTGGAGGCCGCTCTGGGATACTGGCTGAAGCTATGCCTTCCCCCGATAAACCCACTTCCGGGGCTGCCTCGAGCGCAGAAACCATGACCGTCCCACGGTTTATGGCGGCCAAGGCGAAGCGCGCCAGACTCGCTGTGCTCACGGCTTACGACTTTTCCTGGGCGGGGATTTTTGACGCGGCGGGAGTCGATGCGCTCCTCGTTGGCGACACTGTGGGAATGGTCGTTCAAGGTCACCCGACGACCCTGCCGGTCACGCTGGACGAGATCATCTATCACGCCAAATTGGTTGTCCGGGGCGCGCGTCGGGCTCTCGTCATCGTCGACATGCCCTTCATGTCCTATCAGGTCAGTCCCCGGCAAGCCGTGCGAAACGCCGGCCGAATTCTCAAAGAAACCGGTGCCGCAGCGGTGAAGCTCGAAGGGGGAGAGGCCCAGGCCGAAACAATCAAGGCTTTGACGGTGGCCGGGATTCCCGTGATGGCGCACGAGGGGCTGAAACCCCAATCCGTCCACTCGATGGGGGGAATGGCGAAGATTCAGCGCGACGAAGAGGCCTTGGTACGGGACGCGCGGGCCGCGGAAAACGCCGGAGCGTTCTCGATCGTGCTCGAGTTGATTCCCGAGGCGATTGCCGCGCGCATCACACGCGAGCTTTCGATTCCGACGATTGGCATCGGTGCGGGTCCCGCGTGCGACGGCCAGGTGCTCGTGGGCTACGACATGCTCGGCCTGACAGAGGGATTTCATCCGCGCTTCCTCAAGAAGTATGCCGACTTTCGCGCTGAGGCAATCCGCGCCGCTTCCCAGTTCGCCGTCGAGGTCCGCAACGGCAAGTTTCCAGGCCCCGAACACACGCACGTCTGATCGGACCGCTCGGACGCAAGCGTCTGCCTTCGATCAGAGACGAGTTTCGGGGCTCGCAACGCCACCAAGCTTGAGGCGCTTCTCCACCCAAAGCTACAATTGCGGATCATGCTACGGATCCAGGGCAATCGCAAACGCCTCTGCGATGGGATCACGCGTCGCGACCTGCTGCACGTCGGCGGCGCCGGCTTGTTCGGTTTAACTTTGCCTCGGCTGCTCGAGGCACAAAGCGGCTTGCGGAAGGCGAATTCTCTGCTTCGCGGCGATCTGGCTGCAAGCTTTGGCCGAGCAAAGCGCTGCATTCTGCTGTTTCTCTACGGCTCGCCGAGCCAGCTCGAAACGTTCGACATGAAGCCGAACGCGCCGGTCGAGATCCGCGGCACGATGAAGCCAATCCCATCGTCGCTGCCGGGTCTGGACGTCGTCGAGCACTTGCCCCGGACTGCCCGCGTGATGGATCGCGTGACGCTCGTGCGGTCGGTCACGCATCCGTATCCAATCCACGGCGTCGCCTTCGCGACGACGGGTACGCCAGCGATCGACGTCGCCATGGAGCTGAGCCCGGCCGATCCGCGGCATCAGCCGTACGTGGGGTCAATCATCGAATACCTGCTGCGGAAGCAGGGCGCGCTGGCGGCCAACTCGGTCGATAATGTCTTCTTGCCGTTTCCGTTCAGCAGCCAGCGGAGCGACGAGTCGCACCGGGCCGGGCCCTACGCAGCCTACCTGGGGAGTGCGTATCACCCGAAATGGACCGAATTCGTCGGCGAAGGGACGAAATCGATCGTCAAAGCGCGGCCCGGCTTTTCGTTTCGCGGCAAAGAGCCGTATCTCGGATGCACGCCCGCAAGCACTTTCCGAATGTCGAACACCGGAATCCTGCCCGGAATGTCGATCGACCGCCTGGATCGCCGGCGCACCCTCTTGGAGCAATTCGACGCGACCCGCGCCGACTTGGAACGTTCGCTCGCGGGTCGGCCGCTGACGCAATTTCAACAGACCGCCTTTTCGATGCTGACCTCTCCGAAAATCGCCGAAGCGCTCGACGTGCGGCGCGAGCCAACCGCGACGAGAAACCTTTACGGCATGACCCTCTTCGGCCAGTCGTGCCTGGCGGCGCGACGGCTGGTGGAGGCGGGGACGCGTTTCGTTTCCGTCTTTTGGGATGAATATGGCCTGGCCGGCGACGCCTGGGACACGCATTTCAATCACTTCCCGCGGATGATCGACCAGCTGTTGCCGAACTTCGACCTCGCCTATTCGGGGTTGATTCTCGACCTGGAGCGGCGGGGCATGTTGGATGACACGCTGGTGCTGTGCCTGAGCGAGCACGGTCGGACGCCGAAGCTGGCCAACGTGGCAGGGGGCGGTCGCGATCACTGGTCGCGGGCCTATTCGGTCCTGTTTGCGGGCGGAGGCATCGCTCGCGGTCGCGTCGTCGGCTCGACCGACGAGATCGCGGGAGACGTCAAGGACCGCCCCGTGTCGCCCAAGGACCTTCTGGCAACCGCCTATCATTTACTCGGCATCGATCAGCGGACGCGCCTGCCCGATCGCGCCGGTCGGCCGATTGGCCTGCTAGCGGATGACGCCGAGCCGGTCGCCGAAATGATCGCCTGACGGTTTTGCTTCCTCGATGACAATCGCTCGCGCTTTGCGATCGCCAGCTTTTTGGCAACCTCGTTCGCCGCGAAACCGCAATCTGCTAGACTCGTTAGACAGAGACTGCGGGTGCCGCGCCGGTGGGTCGACGCGGCAAGATTCGCCCGCGGAAACCTCCAGAGCGCTCAAAGGATCGCCGAGCGAACCCGCCCGGGGATCTGTGACCACCGCCGCGATGCGGGAGTGCTCCTAGCACAGCGACCTCCATGAGTTCTGCGGACCGCAATCGCTCCTCGGGATTGATGCTCTCGCTGCCGGCCATTCTGGCCGTTTTGCTGGGCGGCGGATCGCTCTTCGTTTACTGGAAGTTCGACTTCCTGTTTGACCATCTGACCGAAACCCAGCGGCTCCTGTTGTACGGCGGCAGTATCGCCTCGCTGGTCTGGGGAGTCGCCCGCGCATTTACCGACATTCCGGTGGCCCTGCCGCGGAGGCTTCAGTTCGGCGTGCACCGGGTCTCCCTGCCGCGTACGGGGCAATTCTACCTGGTCATCATGATCCTGATTTTTTCCGGATCGCTCTTGGGCCGGTCGAATATGCTGATGCTCGTTTTTTCGATGATGGCCGGCCCGTTCGTGATCAACGGCTGGATCACCTATTCGATGCTCAAGCGGACCGCGGTGGAGCGGGTCGCGCCCGCGCGCGTGATGGCTGGGGAGCCGATGACCGTCGAGCTGATTCTTGCCAATCGCAAGCGGCTGATGAGTTGCTGGCTGATGTCGGTCAGGGACCGCATCGAAAACGACGAGGAACAACTCGAACCAAGCCTGCTCTTCGCGAGGGTTCCGGCCGGCGAGCGACAATCGGGACATTATCAGGTCCGTCTCAATCGGCGGGGGCGCTACCGCCTGGGGCCCGCGCGGATCACGGCGCGGTTTCCGCTGGGAATTGTCGAGCGCGGCCTGCTGTTCTCGCTGCCGGGCGAAATCCTGGTGTATCCGCGTCTGGGGCGGCTTTCCTCGCGGTGGATGCGCGACCATTTTCTCGCCTCCGACCTGGTCGAGCGCCGAGAGCTGCGCCAGGGAGCGTTCGACGACGAATTTCATCGCATTCGCGAGTACCGCTGGGGCGACAATCCCCGAGCCATCCATTGGCGGAGTTCCGCCCGACACAACGCGCTGATGGTTCGCGAATATCATCAGAGCCGCGATCTGAATCTGATGGTGCTGGTCGACCTGTGGCTGCCGGCTCGACCCGACGCAAAGGACCGCGAGCGGCTGGAGCTGGCCCTTTGCGTGGCGGCAACGATGTGTATCTCTCACATGAAGGAGAGCCGCGACTCGACGCTGCATGTGGGCCTCGCCGGCAAACAGCTCTCGCGGTGGAACGGCGAATCGCGAATGTCCAACGCCGATCCGCTGATGGATCTGTTCGCCATCGCCGAAGGGGCCACGCACCCCGACGTCGCCTCGCTTCTGCAGCAGTCGGCCGGTAAGCGGCTGCGGGGGACGCGTGTCGTGATGGTTTCCACGCGAGCCCCAGGCTCGGCCCGGCGCGGGGACCTCGAACGCGTTATCTCGGAGCAGGCGGTGCACGATGGAACAGGCCCGCTGGAAATCCTGGAGGCCGACTACGACCGGCTGGGGTCGATTTTTGAATTTGTTTAGCGACAATTCTTGAACCGGCGAGCACGAGAATGCGTCTAACAACCTGGCGCCGGGCATCCCGGCAGGCGGGAGCCTGCCCCTCTCTCGAGGTACTGGTGCAAACCGGCTGAGTCTCGCAGGAGCGCGCGTGTCCCGGATCCCCACGGTCTTTTTCATCAGCGTGTACGGGCTCGTCGCGATGGCCGGCTCGATGCTGGCCTTTGCGGAAGGGAGCCCCTTCCCGGAAATCCTCACGCCCGCCCTGGCGATCATCGCTTATCTGCTCACCGATCGAACGCGCGCGTTCCATTTGCCCGTGCTGCTGGCGAACACGCTGGGAGTCGTCGCCTTCCTGTCGGCGGGCTGGCAAATGCGCGACCAGACGCTGGAGCAGCGCCTGCTGATCGCTGCCCACTTGCTCGTCTACCTGTCGTGGATCGTGCTCTTCCAGAAAAAAACTCTGGCCCAATATTGGTGGATGTGCGCTCTGGCCGTGCTCCAAGTGGCCGTCGGCTCGATTCTGACAATCGACACCTCGTATGGCGGCATGCTGGTCGCCTTCATGTTCGTCTCGATTTGGACCTTGTCGCTGATGTCGCTCTACGAAGCGTATTTGCAGTACGAGGCGGGGGGACCCAGCGAGGGCACCGTGCGGCTCAGCAGCGTCCCACGCTCGGCAGCTGGCTGGCGGATGGGGCGGAAGGCGGCCGCCGAGCGGGCGCGAACGCTCTGGATGCGGCCGAGCGCCGCGCGAGGCGCCATTCAGCTGGATCCCGAAGAACGCTGGCTCGGACTGCGCTATGCGCGGTCGATCCTGGCTTTGGGAATGGCCTCCCTGGTCGTCGCGGCGGCTTTCTTCCTGTTCATCCCCCGGCTCTGGGCGGGACGAACCGAATGGGGAAATCCCGAGACCAAGAATGCCCCGGTGGTCGGAATGAGCGGCTTCACCAATGAGGTGCGGCTGGGTGATCTGGTGCCGATTTTGGAGAATTCCAAGCGCGCCCTGCAGGTCCAGATGTTCGATGACAAGGACAATCCAATCGACCTGGAAGAATATTGCGCCGAAGTTGGATACGCCGAGCCGTTGTTTCGAGGAGCCACCCTCGAGACGTACGAGGACTCGACCTGGAAAAGCGAGGAACCCACGAGCAATTGGGCTCCGGCGCCGCGCGGGACCCGAGCGCCCGGCAGCGTCCGCCAACAAATCCTGATGGAGCCGATTGGAACGTCGTTGCTCTTTGCTATTCATCCCGTCAGGGCGATCCGTCTGCCCA
Source organism: Planctomycetaceae bacterium (assembly GCA_035623955.1). Classification (GTDB taxonomy): domain Bacteria; phylum Planctomycetota; class Planctomycetia; order Planctomycetales; family Planctomycetaceae; genus DASPSM01. The sequence continues at coordinate 14,750 of DASPSM010000499.1, read as the reverse complement.
ACCCACAGGATGTGGTGCAGATGATTCAGTCATCGCGACAGATGTTCCGCCCCGACACGGTTCCGACCGACAAGGCGCTGGCCTACACGGTTTTGTCGCCTCCCGCGGACGTCGCCGCGAAGGAGTTGGGAAGGCGGCATATTCATCTCAACTTCAGCACGACAGTGCAGTCGTTTTTGATGTTCCCCGAGGCCAAGCTGGCGCGATTGAAGCAGTTGGCTTTGAAGGTGACCGGCGGCGAGCAGATTCGCGCGGATCCGACCGACCCGGATCTGGCCGACAAGGAACGGCGCCTGGTCGAGCTGTTGTGCCACTATTTGAGGGACAGCGGACAGTACGTCTACTCGCTCGACACTTCGATCAAGGATCCCAAGCTCGACCCCGTCGAAGATTTCCTGGTGAACCGCAAGGCGGGACATTGCGAGTATTTTGCCTCGGCATTGGCGCTCATGCTGCGGTCGGTGGGCGTGCCGACGCGAATGGTCACCGGCTTCAAGGGGGGAACGGTCAATACAATCTCCGGCGCCTACGAGGTCGAACAGCGGCACGCCCATGTTTGGGTGGAGGCCCTGATTGGCGGAGACGTGTGGTTGACCGTCGACCCGACGCCCGCGGCTCGCGAGGCCAGCGTTGCCAGCTTTGCCGCGCCGGTCAAGACCGTGCACGAGTTGGCGTCGGTCGTCGATACGACCTGGTCGCGACTGATGAATATGAGCATCAACGAGCAGCAGAACTCGTTTTACGTTCCCATCCGCGACGCGGTGCAGAACTGGTGGAATCCTCGCAGCGGTGAGCGCCCCCTCCTCGCGCAGCTGTATTACGACGTGATTGATTTTGCCACCGATCCGACTCAGTGGTTCACCCTCAAGGGGATCATCGCCGCGACCGTGACCGGCGCGATTTGCGCAGGGATTGCTCTTTTGCTCCGCATGCGAGGCCGCATCTGGAGACGATTCAAAGGACTGTTCAAACGCGAGCGGTCGGCCCGCGAAATCCGCGTTGCCTTCTACGAGCGGTTCGAGGCCCTCTGCCGGCAGTTGGGTCTGGTGCGCTCCAGTCACCAGACGCAGCGGGAATTCGCGCGAACGGTCGGCGCCCGCATTCGCGAGGTTGTGGCCAGCAGCGATGGCCTGCCCGATGTGCCCCCGCGGCTCGTCGAATGGTTTTACCGCGTTCGATTCGGCGACGAATCGCTCTCGCCCGCCGTGGTGGACCAGCTGAATCACGATTTGACCTCGCTGGAAGGAGCAATCCGCGATCCGCACCGGCGGGGAACGGGAGTCCGTCCAAATGGAGCGCGCCCCTAGTCTGCTCGAATCGATTGGCCGCGCTCGCGACTACACCAACCACCTGCTTGCCACCATTCCGACGTCCGATTGGTTTCGGATGCCGCAGGAAGGCGTCAGTCACGTTGCCTGGCAGGTGGGCCACCTCGCGTTCGCTCAATACCGCCTGGCGTTGGAGCGCGTCCGCGGCAAACGGCCCGAAGACGCGCGGCTGATTTCTCCCGAATTCCTGCAGAAATTCGGCCGGGCCTCGACCCCTATCGGCGACGCCGCGGCCTACCCGTCGGCGTCGGAAATTCGTGGCGTGTTTGACGCCGTGCACCGCCAGGTTCGAGAGGAGATCTCGGCCATGGACGAGACGATTTTCGACGAGCCCTCCGAGCCGCATCCCCGCTTCTCGACCAAGGGGGGCTCGCTCGTGTGGTGCGCCGAGCACGAAATGATGCACGCCGGCCAGATCGGCCTCTTGCGGCGGCTGCTGGGCCAGCCACCTTTGTGGTGAACCTTCCCACAGCTGCGCGCACCTGCGGCCACTTTCAGCGGCCTGGCCCACCATCTCGGGATCGCTCGCGCTCACACGGCGGGCGCCGGCCACGGGACGGGATTCTTGAGCCGCAACTTCGAGTACCGCTTGCCGCGGGCGTCGTAGAGATAAATCAGGTTGTGGTCGGCCACCCAGACCGCCGTGAGCCGGACGCTGCGCGGCCCGCGAAGGCAGAACTGCAACCCGCAAATGCGCTCACCGCGGATCAGCCGGAACTCGGTCGTGCGGTACTGGTCGTCGAGCAGGTTCTCTTTCTGGCAAAGCGCCTGGTGAATAAAGCGTCGCAAGTCGTCCAGCGTCTGGACATCGTCGACAGTGGCGTGCATCGGATAGGTGTTCGTCTCGGAAGCATTGGTGCCGTCCCTGGAATCTCGTCGTCAGCCGTGTTGTGGGCAAAGGAGGGTATCGACCGAATCGCGCCGCGAACTCGCCGCCGGCGGCAAGGTGCGTTCCGACCCTCACCGTTTGGCGGATGCGAAAAACCCGGGCAGAACGAATCTTCGCGCCAGATGAAATGGGCGCAGAGTCGAGGGTTCCAAGTCAAAGCGGCACAACCGCAAAATTCGCTCTGACTTCGGCTTTTCGGCCAGAGACGGTCGCGTTCGCTATTGCCCCTTGGCCCCGACGGCAGCCGCCAGGTCTGAGGGATCTCCCGTGCCGGCCACGGGCAGGGGCGTGGGATTGCGCTCTTTGTCGACGTACTCGTCGAGCGCAAAGATTTCGACCCGCGCGCTGGGAACCGCCTTCTTTTCGCTGGTGTAGAGCGTGTCCGGCTCCAGAGCGCCATCCATCGTCAGCCGCAGGCGCTCCGTCGAGATGCCATGCTCGCTGAGATATTTCATCGTGGCCAGCGCCCGGTCCCGAGCCAGCTGCCACGCTTCCCCGAATGCGCCTCCCTTGGGAAGCGCTTGCCGCGGCGCATAAACGCGGACTTCAATTTTGTTGGGCTTTCCCAGCAACAGCGGGAGAATTGTGTCGAGCCGCTCCTTTGCGGCGGCATCGAGCGTGGAGCTTTCCTGGCTGAAAACAACGACGGTCCCGAGGCTATACGTGCGGTTCAAGTGCCTGAAAATCACGATGTGTGGCGGACGCTTGGCGGCGACGCCGACCATGCTGCGGCGACCGACGACTTTATTCTGGGCCATGGAAATGCCGCGCGCCGGGCCCAATCCACTTTCGAATTGACCGATCGTCGTCGAATCCTCGGGGCCTTGCAGCGAGGTCGAGCGGGAGCCCTTATCCATGCCGAGCGGATCTTCGAAGTAGCGGGCAACCGCCTGCTTGACGGGCTTGTCCTGCCCGACGATCCACATCACCAGGAAGAACGCCATCATCGCGGTGACGAAGTCCGCGTAAGCGACCTTCCAAGCGCCGCCCCCTTTGCCGGCCATCCGTCCCGTCCCCTTGTGCCCAGCGCCGCTGGCCGCCTAAGTCGCGTCGACTTCCTTGAAGAGTTGTTCCATTTCGGTCCGGGTCGGGCGGACTTCGGTGCCGATGCCGCGGCGAGCCTGCTCGATCACGACTTTGGGGCTTTGACTCTGCGCGGCCCCCATCACGATCGACGCGATGGCTCGGAAAAATGCCAGCTCGACGACTCCCATGAATTCCATCCGCGATGCCAGAGGGCCAAAGAATCCGTACGACAGCAAAATTCCCAGGAATGTTCCCACGAGCGCGGCGCCGACTTTGTGACCGACCTCCTGCACCGGCCCATCGATGGCACCCATCGTGATCACGATTCCCAAAACGGCCGCGACGATTCCGAAGCCCGGCAGCGCGTCGGCCGTCTTGGTGAGCACGTTCACCGGCGCGTGGTGCTCTTCCTCGAGGATTTTCAGCTCGGCGTCCAGCAATCCGGAGACTTGCTCCGGCGTTGCGCCGTCGACGAGGGGAGACAACCCGTTACAGATAAACTCTAGCACGTGGTGATTCTTCGCGATCCGGGGGTAGCGATTAATCACCTCGCTGTGATGGGGATCACTGACGTGTCGCTCGAGCATCAACAAGCCGTCACGACGCGCAATACGCAGCAGGTCGTACATCAGCTTGAACAACTCGCGATAAGTCGCCTTGTCGTAGGGACTGCCTTTGATCGTGGTGAGGATCGCGCTGGCGAGGTTCTTCAGGACGTTGATCGGCGACATCATGATCATCGCGCCAATCGCCGCCCCGCCGATCGTCAACAGCTCCGACGGGTGCATCAGCGCCCCGATGTGGCCGCCGGACATTGTGAATCCGGCAAGCACGGCGCCCATCACGACGCAGATACCGATAATGACGATCATGGCGACGGTGCGTGACTTTGTGGGCCGGGTCGAGGTCGACGGTCCTTTTCGCGGCGCGCGACCGGATGCCTGGCTGCAGGTGAGCCTTCACCGGGGCGGACGGCGACCGTCGAGCGAGCGGACGAGGGCTCGCCGCCATCATCTTCGGCGTATCGGTTTTGGGCGCTCAAGTGAATCGGCGGGGCCGACAGGAAACCCGGATTCGCCCAGTCCCGCCAGCCGCACGTCCGCTACGCGCGACGAACCATTGGCACCGTCGGACCCCTACGAACGCGCTAAACCGCAGGAGTGTCAGTGTCGCTAGGGGAAGCTCGACTGGTGATTTCAGACGATGCTGGGCAGCGCACGGACGGCCCGCGAGTAGGCGATCGCTCTGCGGACAACCTCGGCGACCGGTTCTTTGACGATCACGCGCTCGTTCGAGGTCAGCGTGACGTACGTATCCGGGCGGCTCTCGACGAACCGGATCATGTCGGCATTGACGATGAACTCTTCGCCGTTGAGCCGCGTAAGCTTGATCATCGGACACGTCCCGCGGGCAACTACGTCGTCTGCTGCGCCAAGGTCAACAGGTCGTTGACGAGCTGGTCGACGACGCTGATCACGCGGGCATTGCCCTGGTAGTTGGTCGAGATCGTAATCAAGCTGACCAGGCTCGAGCCGATGTCCGTATTCGAGAGTTCGACGGCACCGGACTGGAGCGACCCAGCGCCGAAGGTATTCGGCTTGACGAGATTGGCGGGGCCCGCCCCGACGCCATCCGTGAAGGTGCCGTTGCCCGCCTGCACGAGCCCTTGCTGATTGGCGAAGGTCGCGAGCATCACCTGCCCGAGCGTTCGCGTATCGCCGTTGTCGAAGACGCCGTTGATCACGCCGTTCTGGTCGATGACGAAGCTGGTCAGCGTTCCGGGCGCCGAGCCGTTCTGCGAAGCCAGCGAGAGCGTGCTTCCAGCGGCGGCCGACGAAATGCCCGAGATGTTACTCAGATTGACGCTCACGACCATCGGGCTGACGGCGGCGGTGGCGCTGCGATTGATCGAGAAACTCCCCGTGCCGCCGGAACTCACCACGCCGCTGCTGTTAAACACGAGCGTGCCTGTACCGAGAGCTGTGCTCGGGGCGTCGTTGTCTTCGCTGTTGAAGAAATAACGATACGTTGTCGCGCCGGGGGCGGTCGACTGCAGGACCGCGGTCATCGTCACCGTCAGCGGAGTGCCCAACGAGTCGTAGACCACGAAGTTCGTCGTCGCGCTCTCGCCGTTGGCAGTTTCGTTCTTGTCGAAATTGATCGGCAACGACGTCCCGTTATCGGTGAGGTCACCCACCGCGACCGTGATGTCGTTGGCCGTCCCCATGTTTCCGGTGATTTCGAGCTGGCCGTTGACGATGTCGACGCCCGGTTGCCCGGGCCCGCCGACTTTGTTCGGGTCGTTGGGAATTCCGTTGCCGGATTGAATTCCAAGGGCGCCGTCCATGAAATTAGCGAGGTCGCCGAGTGTAGTCGTGGCGGTCACCGTCAAGTTCGTGGCAGGTAGAGTCGTGCCGCCGACTTCTGGAGTGAAGCTGAGAACGTCGCCAACCTTGATTCCCAGACTGGTCCCGGGAGGATCTTCCAAGTTGGTCAGGAGGGTGGTGCCGGTCGCATCGGCGCCGCCGTTGCCCGCGTCTCCAAGCGTGTCGCTCAAAATGTGCGCCCCCTGGGTTGCGACTTGCCCCGTCGGCAGGAGTGCGCCGTTGAGTGAGATCTGTGACGTCTGCTGGGCGACGTTCAGGTCGCCGATCGGGATCGTCAAGCTCTGCAGGTGCGACGTCACCAGATTGAAGTTGCTGTCGACGCCGAATCCCTGAACTGCGAATCCTTCAGGATTGACGAGTTGGTTGTTGGCGCTCAGTGTGAAGCTCCCGTCACGGGTATAGACGTCACCCGACGGGCTGTTGAGAACGAAGAAGCCCTGCCCCTGAATCGCCAGGTCGGACGGGCTGCTCGTATTCGTGATGCTGCCCTGGCTGAAGTCGGTCGCAATGGTGGCGATGCTCGCGCCCAGACCGATCTGCTGGGGGTTGGTGCCTCCGTTGGTTGCCGTCGGGCCCGATCCGACCGACAGGGTCTGGGCCAGCTGCGTCGTGAACAACACGTCCGACGCCTTAAACCCGTTGGTGTCGGCGTTCGCGATGTTGTTGCCGATGACGGCGATCGCCGTCTCGTTCAGCGACAACCCGTTGACGGACGTATTTAACGCCGATGTAAGACCCATCGGTGACCCCCCTGACAAATGGCGAATCGAGCAATCGCGGCAACGCGTGGGCCAAAGCGCCGGCTCCAATCAGCCTGCGCAGAGGCCGCTACGGTCCCTCGTCTATTGGTTATCGACCGAACAGCCGTCAAATCCGAAATCCGATGCCCGGCAAAATCTGCTTTACTGTTAGAGCCGGTCGGGGTCGGGTCAGTTTGCAGCCAATCTATCGCGCGCAAAGGATGCAGCCGCTGCAGGAAAAGTGCCCGCACTTCGGCGCGCTGGCCTTCGTTCGAGCGAGAGAAAATGCCGGAAGGCGTTCGACCCGCTGTCGAGCTTATCCCGTTAGCGAGGCCGGACTGACGGCCGTAATGTTGGCCAGCGGCACGAGTGAGCTTCCGACCTGCACATAGGCGGCCCCATTTTGCAAGACCGCTTGCAGAGCCACGCCGTTGACCGACTTGTTGTTGGTGTCGGTGCCCGTGATGTTCTGCCCAATAAACGAGGAGGCGATCGACAGCTGCTGGTTGTTGGTGTTGGTTTGCAAGGCGTTGTCCAAGTCCTGCGTCGACTGGAGCTGGCTCATCGTCGACAGCTGCGTGAGCAGGTCTTCGTTGCTCATCGGCTGCGTCGGATCCTGGTTTTCCAGTTCGGCAATCAGCATCTGCATGAAGTCCGCCGTAGTCAGGTTGTTGAACCCGTTCGACGCGGTCGTCGACCCGGTTGAGGAATTGGCAGCGGCAGCGGTGTTCGTGTTGGCCGCGGCCGTTGCGCCGGCTGGATTGACACTCATATGGGCCTCCTTGCCCTCGTTAATTAGACGTCAGATCTCGATATCGATTTCTTCGATGGCTGCAGCTTGCCGCCATCTTTGATTCTGTTGCTGCCCGCTGCCCCCACTCGGGTTGTTCGACTGGTTTTGAGAGCCGGCCTGACCGGAATTCTGTTGCCCGGCCCCGGAATTCGAGCCGTGCGGATCGGAGTTCGGGTCCTGACGTTGCTGCGGGACGACCTCGATGTCGATGTGGTTGACCGTCGCGCCCGTTTGCCCGATCGCGTCGTGCAGCAGCGAAATGTTGTCAAGCAGGGTTTGCCGGGCGGCGGGCGTCTGCACTTCGAGGCGGGCGGAGACCGATCCCGAATCGGCCTGCACTTCGATTTGCACTTTCCCCAAGGCTGGCGGCTCGAGCTTCACGCGAAGCTCACCTCCGCTCTCGAAGCCGCTCTTGAGCGTATCGGCGACGCGGTTCGCCAGTTCTTGTGCCGACTGCGCGCTCTTTGACGCAGCCGATCCGGCCGCGTTCGCCGCAGATGAGGACGCGGCAGCGTCCCCGGTCGCCGAATTCGTTCCAGGAGTGGTTGTCGCCGCCGCCGCAGAATTCGCAGCCGATGGAACCGAATCGGCTGCGGCGTTGTTGCCCCCTGCCCTTCCGGAAACTTGCGGACTGGGGGTTGGAGCGTTCGGCGCGCTTGTCTCCACCGCATTGGCATTGGCATTGGCATTGGCCGCTTTGTCGGTGGCAAGCTGCGGGTCGAGCGTGTCCGTTTCCGCCAGGGCGATCTGCTCCGTGGCGGCATTCAATTCTGCTGCCGCGCCGGCGCTCGCGCTGTCGAGACTTGCAAGACTCACGGAGAGTTGCGCCGAGTTGCCCAGCGACGACGAATCAGCGGAACGCGGGCTGACTGACAATTGACCGGCCACTGTCGGGGCCGCTTGCGTTGCCGCCGCGCCTGTCGCATCGAGCGCGGCCGTGACGTTCGACTCTCCAGAGAGTTGTTTGCCGGCTGCGGTTTCCGCGACGGAGGTGGCTCCCAACTGGTTCGAGCCTGTGGAAGATTTGCTCCCAGTGGCGTCCTGCGTCCGTGCTCGTGTCAAAACTTTCACGAGGCCCGCAGGCACGGCGACGGGCTGATTCGAATTGGCCGCAGCCGCGGAGCCGTTTGCTTTGAGCGCCCTGTCAGTCGTGGTTTGAAGAAGCTGAGCCAGCGCCGCCGGCGTCGAGGAGTCAGACGCCGAGGACGCCGAGTGCTGTGTGCCGCCGGTTTCGGGCGGCGCCGCTTCCAATTGAGCCGCGCTGGCTTGAGCGGCAGCCTGCGCTCCCAAATTGGCTCCAGCCGCGGTCCCGGACGAAGCGGTCGAGGTCGCGGAAGACGTGGAAGACGAAGTCACGACCTGGTTCGGCACCGCTTTGGTCTGTGTCGATGTCGATTTAGTCGATGTCGAAGGCGAATTATTCTGCGTTGATTTATTTTCGGCCGCGCCGTTCGGGTTCGGCGGACTCTTTTTGCCTCCGCTTACCGAGGCGGAAGGCTGGCCATCGCTGGCAGCGGCAGGAGCTCCTTTTCGGCCGGAAAGTCCGCTCAATTGACTGTTCGCTGGCGGGCCAACGCTCGAACCGGACGACGAGCCAGTCACAGAGGCAAAGGGCTTGGATCCCGAGGTCACGTTGCCATTCGATCGGGCGCTACCAGGCGTGGCGAGGGTCGAACTGCCGCTAATTGGATTCCCGCTGGCGGTAAGCGACTGGAGGAACGAGTTCGAATCGGTCGGCGCGCTGGCAAACTCTGGCGCACTCGGGGCGACCTCCGAGCTGCCCGTGCTCGGCGGAGCGAGCGTCGTCATTGTTGTGCCGATTTGTGTCATCGCCGCGCCTTTACCGATTCTCTGTATCGCGATCAGCGAGTCGTTGTTGCCGGGCTGTTGCTGGAAGCCGTCGGGCGCTCGGCTTCTCCCTGCTGAAGGTTGGACAGGGCCGAACGAATGATCGAGCTGCGGGGCTCGCCGTTGTCGATGCTCTTGAAGATGTCTTGTGCGCGTTGCCGGCGATCCGCGAGTGCCTTCGGGTTCGCGTTCGCGGCGGGGGTGTCGCCCTCCGGTGTCGCCACAAATTGCTTGAGCAGGAGGGCGATCTTGGGCTCAGGCATCTCCCGCATCAAAAGAACGTCTTCATTGAGGGACAATTGCATCAGCCGGTCGACGGCCTCGCTGGGCGGGAGCGCCAAGAGGACGGCCCGCGCTTGCTCGCGAGCCGCGACGGCCGTCTCGTCGGACAGCTGCTGCAACTGCGACTTGAAGGCGGCGCGCTGCTGCTGGAAAGCCGCGTTCTGCCCGCTGAGATTGGTCCGCTCCGTATCCAGCATGCTCTTGAGCAAACCGACGTCGGTCTCGAGCGAGTTGAGCGACAAGACCCGCATGCTGCGGTCGCGGAGAACATCCTGCGCGGAGGGCATCACCGGCTGCGCTTCGGCGTCGAGCGCGACGGCCTCCTTTTCCTGCGGCTCGAAAACCTCGCGAACTTCGCGCAGCCGGCGCGCGGTCAAATAGCCGCGGGACCAGAGAATTCCCGCGCCGGCCACCTCGGAAACGATGACCGCCAGACAGCTGACGCTGAGCACGATCCAGAGAGTGCGGATCATCGCGCCGCCTCCTGGAGCTTGCGGGCCATCCACGCTTCTTCCCGCTCGAACTGGCTACGTCGCTCGGCGTGATACTCGTACTCGGCGCGGCGCCGCTCTTCGAGCCTCTCGAGCGCCTTCACTTCGGTGTCGGCCTTGACGAGGGCTTCCCGACACAGCTGCAGCTGCTGCGCGACAAGGCGGCGTTTTTCTTCGATCGTTCGCACCTGGGCCAAGAGCTGCCCGCTGTGATAGCGACGACTGATCGCGCCTTCGATGCGGACGCGACCGTGCCGACTCAAGCCCCGGATTTCTTGAAATTGTCGCTCGCGCGAGACCAGCGCGGATTGCCTCTGGGCCAGAAGTGCGGCTTCGTCGGCCAGAACCTGCGCGAGCAGCTGCCGACAGAGATTCCGGCGGTGGCGCCGGAGCTCGAGCAGCGATCGCAGCGGGAAGACAAAGCTCACGACTTACCTCCCGCGACGCCTCCGGCAGATCCGTGAGGCGCTGCCGCTGCAGATCGGCCGGCGGCCCGGCGCGGAGCGATCTTCGAGGCGGGGGCCGATCCCTCCACGTGCACCAATCCCGTGCGGAGCCGCGCCAGCTTCATCAGCTCGGCGATGGCCGTGTCGAGAGTCGCCCGCTCGGTCGAGGCCTGGCGCAAGAACGCATCGATCGGCTCTCGCAGCTTGATCGCCTGGTCGACCAGTTGGTTCGACCCCATTTGATAGGCTCCGATCGTGATCAGGTCTTCGGATTGCTGATAGGCGGCCAGGAGCTGCTTGATGCTGTCGGCGGCGGCCCGATGCTCACGCGTGACGATGTCGTTCATCGACCGGCTGATGCTGGCCAGCGGATCGATGGCTGGCCAATGGGCCTGATGCGCGAGCTTGCGAGAGAGCATGATGTGTCCGTCCAAAGTGCCGCGCACCGTATCTGAGATCGGCTCGTTAGCGTCGTCCGCTTCAACCAAGACGCTGTAAAAACCAGTAATGCTTCCACTTACGGTTCGTCCGCTGCGTTCCAGAAGTTTCGGCAAAAGAGCGAAGACGCTGGGGGGATAGCCCCGCGTAGCCGGGGGCTCGCCGCTTGCCAGCCCAATCTCGCGCTGTGCGAGGGCCACGCGCGTCACACTGTCCATCATCAACAGCACATCGCGGCGGGTGTCGCGGAAATATTCGGCGATTGCGGTGCCTAGGAAGGCCGCTTTGAGACGAATCAGGGCTGGTTCGTCGCTCGTCGCGACCACCACGACCGAGCGACTCAGTCCTTCGGGGCCGAGGTCGCGCTCCAGAAACTCGCGGACTTCGCGGCCTCGCTCGCCCACCAGGATGATGACGTTGACGTCGGCAGAGCTGGTCTTTGCCATTTGCCCAAGTAGTGTGCTTTTGCCAACTCCGCTACCCGAGAAGATCCCCAAGCGTTGACCTTTGCCACACGTCAATAAGGCGTCGATCACGCGGATGCCCGTTGAGAGGGGCGCGTCGATCCGCGGTCGCTCTAAAGGAGGCGTCAATTGACCAAACAAGGGAACGCGATGAGGACGAGCGGCTGCAGGGAGCCGATCGAGAAAACGGCCGCGTCCATCGAGCACGCGTCCGAGCAACCGCTCACCGACGCGCGCCAATGGGGCAGATTGCCGCAGTGAAACCCGGTTTCCCCGACGGACACCTTCGAGATCGCCGTACGCCAATAGAAGCGTTTCATCGCCGTGGAAGCCGACGACCGAGGCGTCGATCGACGTCCCCTGCTCGCGGTGAATGCGGCAGACGGCTCCGAGCGGGGCGGGAAAGCCGGCCACCGAAACCGTGAGTCCGACGATCCGCGTGATCGTGCCGGAGAGCCCGAACGGCAACAGATGCCTGACTTGTTCCACGACCGAGAGCATGACCGACTGTCAGTCCTGATTTTCGAGCAGTTGATCGACGATGCGGTCCAAAATGGTCTCGATGCGGGCGTCGATCTGGCCGCGCTGGGTCTCGATCAGGCATCCGCCACGGGTCAGCGAGTTGTCCGCCACGATCTCTGCTTCTCCACAAGCGGCCAGGGCGCGGACCACTTCGGTCGCGTGAGCGCCCAAGAGGGCGGCATCCTGCTCATGTAAATGGACGCGGATCCGCGGAGAGCCGATGGCAAGCTGAAGGGCCTCCCGCATCATCTCACGGGCCAAATCAGGGTTGAGCCGCAGCTCGCGACCAAGCAGCCGCTCGGCAATCGCCGCCGCCAGTTGGACGGCGGTCGACTCCCAGTCGGCAATCCAGCGATCGCGCTCGATTGCCAACGCTTCGGACACGGTCTTAAGCGCCGGCAATGCCGTCGCGAGCGCTTCCGCAGCGGTTTTTTCGGCAATCTTGCGGGCCCGCTGCTCGATTGCTTCGTTCGCGTTCTGCAGTCCTTCGCGCTGGCCCTGTTCGAATCCCAATTGCTGCGCGGTCTTTCGCAGAGCGGCGACCTCGCTCTCGGCGCTGGCGAGCATTTCGCCGATCTGCTTGCGGACTGATTCGACGTACGCGTCGCCGCGCTGTCGCAGGTCGTCGAAGTTGAAGACCACCTTCGAGCCCAAGCCGCGGACGTCGTTGGCCTTGAGCAGCCGGGTTTGTGCGGGGATTTCGGTCGGTTGCATGACGTGCGTCTTTTTGCCGTCGGTCACTGGCTCGTTGCGTCAGGTGATGAATTCTTCCTGTTCGCCGCTGGCGACAACGATCTGGCCCGAGTCTTCCAGCCTGCGGATGACCTCGACGATCTGGGCTTGCATCGCCTCGACGTCGCTGACCCGCTGCGGGCCGACGTATTGCATTTCTTCCTTGAGCAATTCGGCCGCGCGCTCGGAGAGATTGCCCAGAATCTTCTGCTTGAGCTCCTCGGAGGCGCCCTTGAGGGCGATGGCCCACTGGTTGTTGTCGACTTCCTTGAGCACGGACTGGATGGCCTTGTCGTCGAGCTTCAGGATGTCGTCGAAGACGAACATCAGCCGCTTGATCTCGTTGACCAGTTCGGCATCTTCCTGCTCGAGGTTTTCGAGCACGCCTTTGTTCGTCATGCGGTCGGTGACGTTGAGGATCTGCGCCACGAGCCGCACGCCTCCGGCCTTTTCCAGCTGCTGGTTGAACATCGACTTCATCCGCCGTTCGAGACTGGCCTCGATGTCCTTGACCACCTCGGGGTTCGTCTGCTCCATGTTGGCGACGCGACGGATGACTTCGATCTGTTTGTTCGACGGCAGGCCGGAGAGGACCTCGGCGGCCATGCCGGTCGGCAAATGTGACATGATGAGCGCAATGGTCTGCGGATGCTCCTCGACGATGAACGTCAGAATGTTCTCGGCCCCCGTCTTGTGCAGGAAACCAAAGGGGACCGAGTTCATCGAATTCCGGACGTTTTCCAGAATCTCGCCCGCCCCTTCGGTGCCGAGCGATTGTTTCAACAGGTCGTTGGCAAACTCCAAGCCTCCGCGTTCGATCGGCACCCGCTCCCGCGCGAGTCCGCGAAATTCCTTGAGCACGGTCTCGACCTGGTCCTTGGTCACGTCGTCGATTTGCGCGATTTCCAGCGTGACTTGTTCGACCATTCCTTTTGAGAGCTGACTCAGAACCTCGGCAGCGATCGGCTTTTCGAGGGCCAAGAGCAGGATTGCGGCTTTGCGCACGGCTTCCATGATCAGCGAGCCCCTTGCAGCCATTTACCGATGATCGCCACCGCCATCTCCGGGTTGTCGCGAACCATCGACTGAACGACGTCCCGATCGGTGAGAGTCGCCACCGGCTCGTCCTCGACGACAATTTCTTCCTTTTTCACTCCAGCCGCCGCCTGGACCACGGCCGCTGCGCTCCCGCCAACGACGGGCGTAGGAACCGTGACCGACGCTTCGGTCGGAGGCTCGTGGGACGCAGCCCGGGGAGCCCCAGTCGACCGCATCATCCACAAGGCCCAAACGGCAAACAGCCCAAGTCCGACGGCCCCTCCCCACTGGCTCAAAAGCGAGGTGATCGTGTTCCAGGACGACGTCGTAATCTGCGGCGGCGGCTCGTGGACTGGCACGAAGGAGCTGACGGTGATCGCCTTCGGATCGGGATTCGGGATTGCGCCGGCAACGATGTTCTTTACCGCCTGCTCGGTCTCGTCCTTGATCTTCTCGATCGTTTTGCCGCCGGTCTTTTGACCGGGAGCCCCCTTCTGGGCTTCGAGCGCCTTGGCGTAGTAATCCTCCGGAATCAGGACCGAAACGGTGACGACCTTCGGCATCGCGGGCAGGCTTTTGACATAGGTCGACTCTCCGCCGGGGCTGCGCGTCGTCGAGTTGTTTTCTTCAACAACCTGACGGTTCTGCATGGTGGAGGGGGCGTTGGCGAGCGACCGGGGCTGGTTGGACCGCAGCCCCGGCTCGGCCTGGACCGGCTGCTGGCGATAAGACTCGGTCTTTTTTTGCTCGGAGACCTGCTGCTCGATGCTGCGTTTGAGGTCGTATCGGACGGTCTGCGTCGTCGATTCCTGAACGGGATCGAGCTCCACGTTGACCGTCACAACGATGTCGGGCGAAATGTGGGCCAGCGCGTTCTTGATTTTGCTCTCGTAGAGCTGCGACGCCTCGCGCAAGAGCGCGAACTGTTTCCCGTTGAGCGGGTCGTTTTCCGACTCGGGCGTGTAGGACTCCCCCTTGCGCTGGTCGTAGACGGTCACGTCGGTCGATTTGAGATCCGGAATTGCAAAGGTCACCGCGTCGCGCAGCGCCTGGATTTGCCGGGTCGTCAGGTCGTGCCCGGCTTTCGGCTTGACGACCACGGTGGCCTTCATCCGCGCGTCCCGCGCGAAGCGCGACTTCGCGGCGTTCGCAGGCGACCAGAGCACGTCGGCATCCTCGAAGTCCGGGCTGCCCAAAATCATCTGCACCAGGTGCTTGGTCAACAGCGCCTCGCGCGTCTGCTTGAGGCTCTCCGACGAAGTAAGAAAAGGATTGGTGCTTTCGAGCTTTTTCTCCAGCTCTTCGGCCCAGTGGGTCGGCAGACTA
>DASPSM010000477.1:0-11165 GCA_035623955.1 Planctomycetaceae bacterium | reverse complement strand
GGCATTCAACGGGAGTGACCGGACCTGGCCGACGAGTACTGGAACCGACGCCCATCGCCGCGGGCTTTACACCTTCTGGCGACGGACGATTCCCTACCCGTCGATGACCACATTCGACGCCCCCAGTCGGGAAGTCTGCTCCGTCAGGCGTGTGCGGACGAATACGCCCTTGCAGGCCTTGTGACGCTCAACGATCCCGTTTACGTCGAGGCGGCGCAGGCCCTCGCGCGGCGCATCATGCTGGAAGGGGGCCATTCGCCCCAGCAGCGCTGCCGCTTCGCGCTGCGACTCTGCCTGTCGCGCCCGCCAAAACCCGAGCAAGTTGCCCAAATCGAATCGCTTTTGCTCGACGGGCGAAGGCACTATCAGGCCGATCTCAAGGCCGCGCACGCATTGGCAACTGGCCCCGAGGGCAAGTTGCCTCCGGACTTGGATGCCGCCGACCTCGCCGCTTGGACGGTCGTCGCCAACGTCCTTTTGAATCTCGATGCTGTGCTGACCAAGGGCTAAAAGGCTTCTCGACGATGAAGTCGCGCGATTCATTAATTGAAGAAGCCCGCCTCGCCCGCGTGCGATTACAGACGCGCCGGCATTTTCTGCGGCAATCACAGATCGGGCTGGGTGCGCTGGCCCTTTCAAGTTTGCTCGGCAGCGGGCGACCAGCGCGCGCGGCCGTCGCAGGGGGTGCGGATAACGTGCTCGCGCCACGTGTGCCCGTCGCGAAAGCGAAGGCCCGTGCCGTCATCTATTTGCATATGTCCGGCTCGCCGCCGCAGCAGGACCTGTTCGATTACAAGGCGAAGCTCGTTCAGTTCAATATGCAGCCCTGCCCCGACGAGCTTTTGAGGGGGCAGCGGTTTCCGTTCATCAAGGGGCATCCGAACTTATTGGGCACGCCCTACCATTTCCGGCCGCATGGCGAGTGCGGCACGGTGATGAGCGAGCTTTTGCCGCACATCGGCAGCCAGATCGACGATATCGCTCTCATCCGCTCGATGTGGACCGACCAGTTCAACCACGCGCCGGCCGAGCTGCTGCTGCACACGGGCTCGCCGCGGTTCGGTAGCGCTTCGATGGGCTCGTGGGTGACGTACGGGCTCGGGTCGCAGAACCAGGATCTGCCGGGCTTCGTCGTCCTGGTCAGCGGCGACAGCGACCCGAGCGCGGGCAAAAGCGTGTGGGGCAGTGGATTTCTTCCGTCGGTTTTTCAAGGTGTGCAGTGCCGGACATCGGGCGATCCGATCCTCTACGTCAGCGACCCGCCGGGCATGTCTCGGGACGTTCGCCGACGCAGCCTCGACGCCTTGGGCAAGCTCAATCGGCTGGAGCTGGCGGAGTTCGGCGACCCCGAAACGCTTACGCGGATCAGCCAGTACGAGCTGGCTTACCGCATGCAGATCTCCGTCCCCGACGTGATGGACATCTCGCGCGAGCCGGGCCACGTGCACGAAGCCTACGGCACGCGGCCCGGTGTAACGGCCTTTGCCAACAACTGCCTTTTGGCCCGGCGGCTGGTCGAACGAGGCGTGCGCTACGTCCAGCTTTTCGATTGGGGCTGGGACATGCACGGCACGGGCCGCGACAACGACCTGATTACCGGCCTGCCCAAAAAGTGCCGCGAGATCGACCGGCCGATCACCGCTCTGTTGCGCGACCTCAAATCGAGCGGCCTGTTGGACGAAACGCTCGTCATCTGGAGCGGCGAGTTCGGCCGCACCTCGATGAACGAAGCCCGCGGCGGCTCGAAGCTCTTGGGCCGCGACCATCATCCGCACTGCTTCTCGATGTGGCTGGCCGGCGCCGGCATTAAAGGGGGCATGGCGCTCGGCGAGACCGACGATCTCGGGTATTTCATCGTCAAGGACAAGGTGACTGTCCACGATTTGCAGGCAACGGTGCTGCATCTCTTGGGCCTCGACGCCCACCATCTCACGTTTCCGTTCCAAGGTCTCGACCAGCGGCTGATCGGGCCGACCAACGACGCCACGATCATCCAGCAGATCCTCAGCTAAGCGCCCGATTTGACATCGCGCTTCGACGACAGGTACGATCCGCGCGCCGCTGTCTGCGCGGATTTATCGGCCGGTGGAATTGATCTTTTCAAGGAGGCAGTCGATGAAGCGGTCTTTTCTCCTCGTCGTCATCGCGGGGGTCACGACCTCTGCAGGGGCTTGGCTCTTTGCCCAATCGCCCAAGGCGCAGCCCGCGCAACCAACTACGAAGGCTGAAGAATTTACGTCGAGCCCGCCGTTTAAGACCACGACGGTCGAGGCCATCAATCTGCGCAACCAGTTCATCGAGCTGTCGAAGAAGAAAGCTCTGTTGATGAAAGAACCGCAGCTCAAGCGCGAAATCGAAGCTCTCGAGCGGGAAATCCCGGAACTCGAAGCCTGGGCCAAGGCACAAGAGGCCGTTCAGATCCTCAGAGAGGTCGTCGAGAAGCACCCCAATACGAGAGCAGCGGAATCTGCGAATGCTGCAATCCGACTCATCGAAGAGCGCGGACTCAAGCACGACGGCCGGTTCGCTCCGAGACCAGCGGAACCATGGTCGCCGGCACCCGACCCGAGATTCCGGCGAGCCCCGGACACGGATTCACCGGGATTCCAGGATGGAGCAGATCGCGAACACCACGACGCAAAGCCGAGCGACCGCCCCTTCGACGCCTTCCGAAAAGTCAGCTAGCAGCCTTCAAACCACTCGCGCGACCACCAGCGTCCGGTCGTCGCGGGCCGGCGTGCCACCGGTGTGTGCTTCGACGTGCCCGAGGACGCGTTCGACGATCTCGGCCGGCTCCGCTCCGCACGCCGCCAGCGCCTTGTCCAGCCGATCGGTGCCGAAGAGTTCGCCTGACGGGCTGGTGGCTTCGGTGATGCCGTCGGTGTAGAAAACGATCTGGTCGCCGATCTGAAGTTGCTCGGTGCGAGAGACAAATTCCGGATCGTCGAGCACGCCGAGCGGAACTTGCTGAGCGCCGTCGAGCGCGGCGACGGTCTGGTTGCCGCAACGCCGAATTCGGGGCGGATTGTGTCCAGCCGACGAGTAGGTGATCCGCCGCGTCGCCGGATCGTAAATCCCGTAGAAGGCCGTCACAAACGTTCCGTTCACGCCGACGTAGTGGGCGAGCAGCTTCTTGTTGAGGAACGCCAACAACTCGCTCGGCGGGGCCGGGTCGTTGGGATAGTTGTGCACGATGCTATGCATGACGGCCATCATCACGGCGGCCGGCGTCCCGTGCCCGCTGACGTCGGCAATTAAGATGCCTAAGAGCCCCTGGCCGAGCGGGATGAAATCGTAATAGTCGCCCCCGGCTCGCCGAGCCGTCTCGTAATTGGCCGCCAGGTGCAGCGACGGGATCTCCGGCAGCCTGGCTGGCAGCAGCGATCGCTGGATGGCAGCCACTGCTTTCAGCTCTCGGTCGATCTCCTCGTAGGCTGTCTTGACCTTGTCGGCCAACACGAGCGAGTTGGTTGCTCGCCCAAACAGGTTGGCCGTCCACACGTGCTCCGGCAACAGCTCGGGGTCGAACGAGCCAGACTCGCGGCGCAGGTGGACGACCATGTTGAGCGCCACGCCCTGATCCAACAGCGGAATCGCCACCAGCGACGAGAATCCCTCGAGATATCGGGCAGCCGGATCGTCCGGTGAGACGCACAGCTCTTCGATGATCCGCGGCTCGTCGGCGTAAATCAGCTCGCTCAAGATGCCCCCCTTGAGGATCGGCAGTCGTTCCGGCTCCTTCCAGGGGTTCACGGTGTCTTCCCAGGCGGTCGAGCGGGTGATTTTCACGTGGGGATGGGTCAAGTCGCGCCGGCTGAGCGAGATGGACCGGTCGATCCTACGAAACCGCTTCATCCGTGCCGCGTATTGCTGCACCATCAGCTGTGGATCGGTCTGCTGGCTCATCTCACGCATCATTTCCATGACCGCGCTGAGGCGCTCTTGCCAGTTGAGATCGGGGGCCGCCAAGTTTTCGACTCGCATCGGATGCTCCGCTCGAAGAGCTTGAATTCTCGTTCACGTTTCCGAATAGCGTGGCGAGACGAGGATTTTCTGCACGCGCTCGTCTCGAATTACCGTCAGCTCGAGTCCCGCGGTTTCGGGATTCGGCTCAGGAGCCGGCAATTCACGCTTTCCTGCCTGTGCCAGCCGACCCGATAGGACGCGGTGCAAATCATCGACGCCCGCGATAATTCGATCGTTGGCCGCCACGATGATGTCGTGCGGACGCAGCCCCGCCAAGTCGGACGGACCTCGCGGCAACACTTCAATCACCTCAACCGCTGTGTCCGACAAAAGATCGAGCTCGCGCACCAGCCTCCGAGCAAGCTGCGTTACCGTCACGGTGATGCCGAGCGACAGCCGCCGCACGCGGCCGTGCGAGGCCAATTCTCCGACGACCCAAGCGGCGGTGCTCGAGGGAATCGAGAAGCCGAGCCCCTGGGCCATGGCGATCACCGCCGTGTTGATCCCCACGACTCGTCCGCGGGAATCGACCAGTGGTCCCCCCGAGTTTCCGGGGTTCAGCGGCGCCGTGTGCTGCACGACGTTTTCGATCAGGCGGCCCGATTCGCCGCGCATCGCCCGTCCGATCGCGCTGACGACGCCGGTCGACACGGTCGAGCGAAATCCGAAAGGATTGCCCATGGCAATCACCAGCTGGCCCACCTGCAGCGATTCCGAGTCTCCAAAGGTTGCGTAGGGAAGATCGCGGGCGACCAGTCGCAACAGGGCCAAATCCGTCGACGGATCGTCGCCGACGAGATCGGCCGGAATCTTGTCCCCCTCCTCCGTGGTGGCGGTGAATGAATGCCGCCCGTGGACCACGTGACTGTTGGTGACCGCGTATCCATCGGGCGTGACGAGAAAGCCTGAACCCATCCCTCCCCGCTGCTCGCCGCGGGCTGCGACGGCGATCACTGCGGGCCCGACACTTTCCGCAACGTTGATGACCGCTTGCGAATAGGCGTCGAGCAGGTCGGCGTCTCGCGGGGCGTCGGATGACACCTTGGTCGCGGGCCGATTCTTATTCGGTGCGCTCCCGGGCGCGTCATCCGTTCCGGCGAGCAAAGAGAAAATTCGGTTGTGCGTCATGGCAAGTTCCTTTCCTCGCGATTGTCGGCGAAATTGTAGGCAGGAGCCGCAAACGGTTCTCCAGAGTCAAAACGTTCACCGTTTCGTGTCGCGCGGGAAGATCGCAAGCTATTGCGCCCACAATAGTTGCATCCATAAGCTAATCTCAAGGTTCGCCGGCGCGCCGCGTTCGCTAACTGGACACTGTTTTGCGCACGACGGCTCGCTTTTGAGGGATCGCAGCCACGCTCATCCCGCGTCGCATCGCGCTGGAGTTCTCTAGACCCACTACCCTCGCGCGCAAGGACCCCAAATAGCGCGCCCGCCGCTGCCCAGACGCGAGAAATCCGGCAGGGCAAGCCTCGCCGCGCCCTCCCTTGCGTTACGACGGATCTCGATGCACGGAATGCGGCGAAAAAGCCGGCACGCAGACGGCGACGTATTCCGCTCCGCCGGGTTCGGGTGTGCTGTAACGGATCCATTCGCCGGGTCGCGTCACCACGGCCTGCCCGGCGCGCGCGTCGAACGCTCCGCTCTCGTGCTCGACGCGCACCGAGCCGCGCAGGACCAGCGTGATCTCGAGGAACTCGGGGCGCTGACCCGGCTCTCTCCAGCCCGCGGGCGAGACCATCCGAGCCACGCTGACCGCCGTTTCGCGCGTGGCCACGCGACCGACAAACTCGCTGATCTGCTTCGGAGGATCGCCCGCAGCCGGGATGGCTGCCGGCATGTCGATCAAGGTTGGCATCGTCCGACAACCTGAAATCTAAGAGCCAAAGAAGAGGTTGTTGACCGGGAGCAGAACGACGAAAACGAAGTCGCTCCAGCTTCGCTTAGAACAGCGGCGGCTTGCCGAGCTTGCGGCGAACGACGGCCCACTGCCCAACGTGCATCAACCAATGCGAGGGCGACATCATCAGCACCGAGGCGACCGTCGGGCAGTAGCTGCGAAATTTCTCGGGGGCGGGCTGCTCGTACTCGCTTTCGCTCACCGTGTCGACCATCTTGAGCGCCGACGCCCTCACCTGCTCGTAGAGCTTGAGATATTCGTCCTTCTTGTAGAAATCTTTCGGATTGTCGCTTTCCGCCGTCTCCTTCTTATGCTTTGCGGCAAAGCCTGCCGGCAGCGGGCTCGCTAACCCGGGACAAAGGCCCTCGACGAATTCGCGATCGGCTGAAATCAAATGGCCGAGCTGCCAGGCGATGTGATTCGCCTTGGGCACGGGACGCACGAGCAGGTCGGCGTCAGTCAGGCCGTCGAGATAACCACGGACAAGCATGTCGGGCAGAGTATAGCTGGCCTTGATGGTATCGCGAGCATTCACGGGTGGGCTCCTTGTTGGCCGGCACGGGTTGTCGGGATATTTCGCAGTTGAAACTGCATGGGTGATTGCGTGATGAGCGTCGGCGCGACGTACACCGCGCGAAAGTCCGCCGGTGAACCGGCAACGTTGGCGAAATTGTACTCGACGGCAATGCCACCGTCATCCTGCGCCTGCGTCGCCACCCGCGGACGCGGACGAAGGCCGCGTCCGTCTTTCGTTTCGAGCCAGAGCTCGTTGTGATAAATCCAGGTGCGGTACGATTCAAAAGCCGGTCCACGCTGATCGTAGACGACGCTGATCTCGACCCGCGCGTCGCCGGGGCTTCCCTTTGCAGGAAAATCGACGTGCCGCAGTCGGACTGTGACGCTGCCTGCGCGCTGCGGTGCTTGATCGACCGCGGCCAGATTCTCGAAGACAAACTGCTTCGGCCCAGCCGCCATCTCGACCGCGAACGAACCGTCGAAATCGATTTGCGGAGCCACCGCTGGGTCCGCGGGAACCTCGAAATCGGTGCCGAGCCGCAGAGGCTCCTGCCCTTCGTTCATCGAAAGTTCGAGTTGCGCTGCGGGGCTGATCGGTCGCAAGACCCTGATGGCCGCTTGCGTTGCGCCCGGCGGAGTCAGCTTTGCATCCGCCATGTGAGCGTGCATGTCATGCCCGCCGATTGCCGCGAACAACGGTCGCAGCCTGGGCTCGGCCCTCAAGCTCCAGCTGACGCGTAGCGCGTATCCGCTACGACTCACGGCGGACGGCCGGATGCTCGCGGAGGTCACCGCGACGCGAAAGGTTCCTTCGTCGTCGACCGCCAAGGGGTGAGCTTCTGGGTCGTGAGTTGCGGGGACAACCTCCAAACGCCGACCGGGACTCGAACCGTACGCGAGGCCGAGCTGCGTCACGATCGCGTCGCAGGCGCTCCAGAAGGATCGCAAATGGAAATCGACGGTGATCGGGCGCTCGAGCAGCCTGTCATCGAGATTTCGTGTGTCGAATTCGTTGCCCGTTTGCCCGGTAATTTGCGTGAGCACGCTTCGCAGCGAGTATTGCCCCTTCAAGGTCACTCTTGAAGGAGTCAGCGAGGCCAGTGCAGCGTCGCGCTCCAGCCGCAATCGAATCCCCTGGAGCTCCTGACGTGCTGCCGCGCTCGCAATCGTCTGGTCCTCGGGCAATAGGGGCAGGATCGCCGGACCGAGCTTCAGCAAGGCGTCTCGGGCTTTGATTCGCTCGCTGCGTGCATCCGCATCGAGTTGGCCAATCAGGCGTTGGATCTGGCGGACTTTTTGAGCAGCCGCGGGACCTGGTCGATCGTCAGCGCGCGCCACGCTCGCTAGAAGCCAGAAGCAAGCAGCGAGCACGCCCCACCGCCTGCCAAGCCACCGGCCATTGGCGCGCAATCCGGAATAATCGATCCAAACGGCACGCATCAACCGTCTCCGCGACTCAGTTTGCCCGACTCCAGCGACTACCTTCAGTTTACGCTGCCCGAACGCAACTGGACATGGGCTCCCCTCCGATCGAACACGTCTGGGAGACCTATATTTGCAGAGGCAATCGCGGTTTAAGGGGGGGGTGGCCATGCGCGCGTTTCGCACTTCTTCAGTCGGCCTCTTTTGGAGACCTTTGACGACGAACAATTCGGTTGTCGGCGCGGTGGTGTGGGTCGTTACGGTCTGGTTGGGAATGCAACCGGCGTTGGCCGCGGCCCCAAGCCTGTTGGAGCTGGTGCACGACGGCAAACAGTTCGAGGGTCGCCTCGAGGCGAAAGGCCACGACGCCTGCTGGCTGATGGGGCGCGACGGCCAGCTTTGGGCGTTCGAGCTCAGCCGTGTTGAATCGGTCCGCACCATTGCGGATCACTTCCACGAATTCTCGTCGGCCGAGCTGCGCGATCAGCTCCGCCGCCAGCTGCCAAAACATTTCCACATCGAGGGGACGGGGCACTTCCTGATCTGCGCGGAACAAAACAACCGCAAAATCGGTGAAATCTGCGAGGAGACCTACCGTACGTTTCGACGTTACTTTTCGGTTCGGGGATTCAAGATCAGCGAGCCCGAATTCCCGCTCGTCGTGATCGTCTTTCCGGACCGCGACGCCTTCGTGCAGTATTGCCGCAAAGATAAGCTCGAGCCTCCTGCGGGGATGCTGGGGTACTACATGCGGCTCACCAATCGGATCGCGCTATTCGATCAGGGCGACTCGGGGCTGGCTGCCGCAACGACAAACTTGCCAACGTCGGCAGGTTCGCAATCGCTCGCTTCGCTATTCGATCGTCACGACAGCGACCGAGCGCTTCTGCCGGCCGGTGACCAGCCGGGCGGTCGCGCGACGATGCCCGTGCGATTCGACGCCATCGTCGAGGGCGATCTGCATAGCACGATCGTCCACGAGACGACGCATCAGGTGGCGTTCAACACCGGCCTGCATTCGCGCATCGCACAGACGCCGAAATGGGTGATCGAGGGCCTGGCGACGATGTTCGAGGCCCCCGGAATCCGGGATGGCGTCAAGAGTTCGCCGTCCATGACGAGAATCAACCGTAACCGTTATCTCTGGTTCGAGAATTATTTGAAGTCGCGCCGCCGCCCCCACTCGTTGAAGGACTTTGTGGGCACGGACGACTTGTACGCCTCTTCGACGCTGGACGCGTACGCGGAGGGCTGGGCGCTCACGTTCTTTCTGGCCGAGACGCGGCACGGCTCGTACGGTCGCTATCTCAAGTCGCTCGTGGCCCGCAATCCGCTGCTGGTTTACACGGAAGACGAGCGGATGGCCGATTTTCGCAAGGCCTTCGGCAACCTGAAGTCCCTCGAAGCCGAGTACGTGCGGTTCTACGAGAACTTGAGGTAGCGCGCGAGGTTACGCCAGGCCGTTAATCGTCTCGCCGGTCGCGGCGCGGAGCACATCGCGTGGAATGCCGCGAGCCACGCGCAGCTCGCCCACATCCAGCACGGAATGCAAGACCGTCGCGATCAGATGGGGAATCGTGATCGGCTCGCTGAGAGGCTGGGACGCGTCGCGCGTCGACTGGCCGATGACCTGGCCCATCTTCAATCCGCCACCCGCCACCAAGAGGGGTGCGAGATTGCCCCAATGATCGCGGCCGCCATTCGCGTTGAGGCGCGGTGTTCGGCCCATCTCCCCACAGCAAACGAGCAGGATCTTATCGCTGAGCCCTCGCTCGGCCACATCGTCTATAAACGCGGAGATCGCGTGATCAAAGGGGAGACCGAGGTAGCGCATCCCCTCTTCCATGCCGGCGTTGTTGATGTCCGCGTGCATGTCCCACACGAAGTTCGTCGTCACGGTGACGAATCCGCAGCCGCGCTCGCAAAGCCGCCGGGCCAACAGCATCAGCTTGCCCAGCGCCTTGGCGTTGTCCTTGTAGAGCAGGTGATTGTGCCAGCGCGAATCGATCTGATCGGGCCGCACCAAAGGCGCCGTGTCGTAGCGAGCGATGGTGGCCGGCGATTCCTTCGACAAGTTGAAGGCATCGGCCACGCCGCCGATCACCGTGTCGAACGCCTGCTGCCGCAGGCTGTCGACCCCGGCCATCAGCCCGGCCGAGTCGACCGAGCGCCGAATGCGATCCAACCCCGCGAGCAGATGCCGGCGATCATCGAGCCGCGTCAACGGCAGCGCCAGGCGGAGATCCTGTTTCAATTCCCCGCCGCCGCTAGGCGCAAACGGGGCGTAGGCGCTCCCCAAGCTGCCGGTCGCCTCGAAATCGCCGAATGTCTTGAATGGCGCGCGGGTCGAAGAGTCGACCGCCTGTGGATAGATGGCGACGTTGGTGGGCATGCCGGTCTTCGGCCGATTCGTCCCCGCGACGCGCGAGTATAGGGAACCAAGATTTGCCCCGGCCGTCGCCTTGCAGACAATGGGCTTGATATCGTGATTCGCGTCGCCCGTCGTGAACGAGCGCACGATCGCCAACTGGCGCGCCCGAACAGCCAATTTCGGAAAGGCCGACCCAAACGTGATTCCGGGCAGCGACGTGGCGATCTCGCCGTTGGCGCTGCGGATCCCAACCGGAGCCGTCATCTTGGGATCGAACGTCTCGATCTGGCTCGGCCCCCCCTGCATGAATACGAACACCACCGACTTGTCCTTGATCGGCAGCTTTTGGCTCGCGGCCGCAGCCCGCGCGCTTAACAGCTGCGGTAGCGTGAGCCCACCGAGGGCCAGGCTGCCGACTTTGAGAAAGTCGCGACGCGACGCGGGGAAGGAGCCGATCTGCAGCACTCCGCAGATCCTTATTTGGCGGGCCAGGGCGAGGATTCAAAGGGATGGAGCAATATGAGCATACCGGCAACGCCGATCACGCTGCCAGCGAGTAACCGGGCCTGGAACGTCGGCCAGCCGTGTGCGAAGATAACCCGCGCCTGTCTGGCCCGGATTCTCAACAACTCCTGTCTGATTCAATGGAGATTGAGCAATGGCGAGCGCTGCCGTCCGAGATCGTCGGTCCCGAGTCGCGTTGGATGTGAAGCTGTTGGCCGCCGGGCTGTTTGTCAGCCTGCTGGCGGCCGGCGCGGTGCCTGCCAACGAGCCAACCAAGCCCACCAACCCCTCGCCATCAACAGCGCCCAAGCCCGTGGGCGAGCCGCTGAAGATCGACACGGGACTTGTGCAGGGGGTCGCGTCCAGCGACTCGGGCGACGTGATCGTGTTCCGGGGCATTCCTTACGCTGCCCCGCCGGTGGGGGAACTGCGATGGCGTCCGCCGCAGCCGGCCAAAGCCTGGGAAGGGGTCCGTGAGTGCGCGAAGTT
>DASPSM010000463.1:0-4751 GCA_035623955.1 Planctomycetaceae bacterium | reverse complement strand
TATTGGCGCTGGCAGATTCGATGAGAATGATCCTGATTGGGCGTGTGACGAGGTTTGGGAGCCGCGAGTGAGGGGAATTCCGATTCCCAAGAAATACTCGGGCCAATCCTGGGAGCCCTGTCTCCAAAAGATCAAGGCGCTGCTTCTTCACAAATTGAACACCACGTCCAGATCCGTTGATAAGCTGAAATCGTCCAAGGGAGTCGCAGTTGGTTTCGTCGATGGCGACCTTGAGGTCATTTGGGCGCCCTAAGCAGACCTGCATTAGCCGGGCGTATCTTCGTGACCGTCGTCGCAAAGCGCTCTCCGGGGCTTCCGCAGGCCTGAGCTCGGCCACTCGTCGCTCCGAGAGGGGTCAGCACGCCGAAGGGCACCGGCCGCCAAGTTGAAGGAAGACACCTCTCTCGCTATCCTCACAGGCGGCTTGAAGAGAGCCACCGGATCCGCGGGAAGGGTTTAACCCAACTTCGACCATTCTGTCTGAATCAAACTGCACGTTCTTCGTGCCGCCTGTTTGCGGATCCAGGCGAACTGCATGGAGAACTTGCCGTGGCCGACAATCTTCCCTCGCGCCCGAATCTCGATCATCTCCGACGCCAGGCGAAGTCGCTTTTGGCTTCGCTTGAGATGGGCGACGCTGAAGCGGTCTCGACGATTCTGGATCATTTGCCAGCCGCCAGGGGCATGAGCGCCGCGGAGGTTCGGCAGGCACGCTTCCGCCTGGCTGACGCCCAGTCGGCAATTGCCCGCAAGACCGGATTCGCCAGTTGGCCCCAACTGGCACGGCACGTCGAGCAACTGCGTGCCCTCGAAGGAACCTGGTCGTTTTCCCATCTGGAAATCGACGGCAACAAATTGCCGGCGACGATGTTTGAGGCGAGCCGAATTCTCATCGACGGCGATCGTTTTCGCACGGAATCGCCCGAAGCCACGTACGAGGGCATCTTCAACATCGATGTCGAAGCACAACCGCATCACATCGACCTCGAATTCGTGGCCGGCCCCGAGGCGGGAAATCGCAACTTCGGTATCTTTCGCCTGGACGGCGACCGGCTCGATATCTGTCTCGATATGACCGGCTCATCGCGTCCGATTGAATTTCATAGTCGCGGAGCAAATGGCCGCGCCTACGAGCGGCTGATCCGAACTTCTGATTCGCGACCGGAGGATGTGACCGGCGGGACGCCCCCTTCCATGCCGACCACCGTCATCGCTGCTGATCCGGCGGGATTTGAGTTCATCGAGAGCACAACGCTGGCACGTCTTCAAGGGGATTGGTCGGCCGTGAAAATGGTGCGCGACGGGCAGGAGCTACCGACAATGATGCTCGCGACCGCCTTGCGATCGGCAAGGCAAAACGAGGTGAAGATCACCTTCGGCGGCCAACTGATGATGCATGCTCTGATCCGGATCGATGAAAGCTCGGACCCGATCGGCATCGACTACTACAACCTTTGCGGAGCGAAGGGGACTGTCCAGCAAGGGATCCTGCGCTGGTTCGGCAATGAAGTCTGCTTTTGCACGGCTGCTCCCAGTGACAACCGACCCACGGACTTCGTTGCCCCTTCCGGCAGCGGGCGGATGCTGAGCCAATGGCGACTGAACTCATGAACGTCGACCAGCGCCAACCCGGCAGTGTGGCAGCCGGGGTGGCGGGGCGCTCCGCCCTGCGGAAGCGCCCGTTGACAGTCCGTCGTCGTACTGTTCTCCGAGGCTTCCGCTGGAGCGCCCCGGGCACCCGTCATACACATTTGGAAACCCTGCCATGAATCGCAAACTCCTGGGCGTCGCCCCGTACCTCCTGGTGGAAGACGTGAAAAAGTCCGCCGAATGGTATCGAGATCATCTGGGGTTTGACTTTGAGCGGCTGTTTGGCGATCCGCCCACCTTCGCGATGGTCAAGCGCGACGGCATCATCCTCATGCTCAAGAGCGTGCCGGGCAAAACAGGATTTGTCCGGCCCAATCATCAGATCGACATAGACGCCTGCTGGGACGCCTATCTCTGGGTCACCGGCGTCGACGCCTTGTACGTGGAATTCAAAGCCAAGGGGGTCAAGATCAAGCGCGAACCCGAAATCATGCCCTACGGCAACAAAGATTTCGACATCGAAGATTGCAACGGCTACGTGCTGTGCTTCGGCGAGGACTGGCAGGGAAAAGAGCGGTCAGCTGTGTGACGAGCGCCAGAGCGCCATGCGCACGTCCGGCGCGGACGACGCGCTGCGACCGGAAAACATTGGATTCAGACTCGTGTCT
The DNA here is from genome assembly GCA_035623955.1 of Planctomycetaceae bacterium. GTDB lineage: Bacteria > Planctomycetota > Planctomycetia > Planctomycetales > Planctomycetaceae > DASPSM01. The sequence continues at coordinate 2,493 of DASPSM010000463.1, read as the reverse complement.
CGGGATCTGTGGTCACCTTCCCCACCAGACTTGCCAGAAGCAAAGACACACGGCTGTCAAATGGACCAAGAGGATCAGCGCAGCCGCGAGTGCGGCACGCCGCCATGATCTGCTGGCTCCGATAATCAAGCCGTAGATTGGGAATTGCGACAATCCCCAGAGCACCACCACGCCGAGCCCGATCCCCCCGCTGGTGAGAGTCATGAGTAGCAACAGGTAGGGATAAAACATCCCGAAGAATCCGTAATCGCCACGCCCCCCACCGGTTGAATAAATCGCCAGATAAAGGGTGACCGGTGTCACGAGGACGCCAATCACGAGTCCCCAAAGCGCTCTTGGATTCGGGTCGCGAGGCGAGCGAGGTCGATCAGCCGCTTCGGGCAGCTGACCAGGGACACCGTCCTCATCAGGCATCAATGATTCCTTGGTGGTTCATCGTACGTCTTCGCGCTCCGCACGCAGTAGCGATCGGGCCGACTCGCCCAACAACCGCTCCATTGCAAAAATGCTGTTTAAATCGCGTGTGGCGGGTGGCGTTCGGCGAATTTCTGTTCGTGGCCGCAATGCTCGCAGCGGTACGTGCTCACCACCCCTGAGATCTCGGATTTCTCTTCGAGAACTTTTTTGAACGCGAACCAGCGGCCGCACTTCGGGCACTTCCAAAAACCCAACGGCTGCAGCGGCTGTTGCAGGATACCGAGATTTGCACTGCCGGACATTTTTCGATCTCCGTGGATGGCTCGGTGATGGTCGAGGCCTTTCAAACCCTCTCCCATTCCGATGGGAGAGGGTAGGGTGAGGGCCTCTTGCTCTCTATAGGATTTTTAAAGGCCGCCCTCACCCTGGTCCTCTCCCGGCGGACCGGGAGAGGGTGTTATGAGATCGCTGCTAAGCCCGTCCCGCCGCCTTCAGCATCAGAATCACTTCGATCGACTCGTAGATCGCGGCGACCGCCAGGACAAGGGCCACCAGCAGGCTCGCCTTCAAGTTAATCGCCAGGCCGCGGCGGTAGCGACTCCAGACGCTCGCCTCGGGAGCGGAGCGGAAGAGATAAACGGCGAGCAACAGGCCGAAGAACGTGGCCAGGATATAGCCTTCTCCTTCGAGCAAGAGCACGCCCGCATGGGGCAGCATAGCCCGCGCCTGCACGACCGTGGCTGGGGCCAGCAACATTCCCCACGTCGCAGCGCGAAACCCGGCCAGCACCGTCGCGCTGCCGGGGACGATGCAGGAAGGGAGCGTCAGGTAGGCGATCGCCCCGCCGAGAAAGTTGATTGCGAATGTAACCAGCGCGGCCCACGCCATGTTGCCACTGAGATAGGCCTTGCCGGCGAACTCGAGCGTCGAGCTGTCTCCGTTGAGGCTGTTCTGAATCGTGGCCTGCAGGGCATTCCACAGGTCGGGCATCCGGTAGACGAACGCCGCCATGACGACGTAAATGCCGAAATAGACGAGGTGGATGCCCCAGATCAGTCGCCGGTGCGTCGAGAGTTCCGTGAGCGGATCGCCTAAAATCGCCCACCGCACCCGGGCGGCTCCCGCCCCGTAGAGAGCGATCAGAAATCCCGACCCTCCCAGAAGCAGAATCGCCTCCCCCAGAAGCGAGGCGTAAAACGCACGCGGAGCCAGCGAAGGAAGGCAAGTCAGCTTGTCGTAATCCTTCGACGGGAAGCGTTTGTCGAGTTGCTCTCGGATCGGCCGATTGGTCAACTGTTCGCTCGAAAGCGGAATCAGCACGCCGGGCCGATAGCTGGCGTCTCCCTCCTCGCTGTGTTCGCCGGTGCGATCGCCTTGCGGCAAGACGTAAGAGCGGGCAAATAGCGCGGCGTCGAGCGGCAAGCCGCCGGTGACCTTGTAGACCGTTTCGGCGACCTCGCACTGGTCCTGGTGAGCCACCTGGCAGCCGGCCAGAACTTCGTTTCGGTTCTGGCGCGGGAGCGTGCCCCAGGCCAGGCTCTTTTCGGTGATGCCGGCGTCCGCGAGCGAGACCTGGATCAGCTTCTCCGAGAGCTGAAACCGCATGCCGCGGCCACCAGTGCCTCCGCCGCCCGACGACATCGCCAGCATCGCGGAGATCCCGGAGACCGGCATCTGCACGACTTCGGCCCGCGTCGACGGGAAGGGGATCGGCTCGTCGAAGCGCTGCGACGACGAGCGGGCGACGATGATCATCCCCGACGAAATCGGCGTCGATTCCGCCAGCCGTGCCGAGTCGTAGGCCCAGATCGAAATGCCGACGCCAAGCGCGGCCAGCACCAGCCAGGCAATGAATCTCATGGACGGCTCCGCGAAGGCTCGCGCGACGGATCGACGACGGTCGGCGATGCCGACTCGGACGATCCGCCGCAACCTCCTCGTTAATCATATAACGAGTCGTCGCGGAGTGCCCGCCGCTGTCGGCCTGCGTAACGCGGCCATCGACGGCAACGGGGAGTTTGAATCGCTCGCGAAACCAGCCGAGCCGCTGCGACCTGGCTCAATGGCTGAACGACT
>DASPSM010000458.1:0-5811 GCA_035623955.1 Planctomycetaceae bacterium | reverse complement strand
GCCACCACCGGACAGGCGATGCCCAGCGTATGGTCCGAGAGCCCGACCGGGCAGCGGAACGTCGACGCCAGATGGGGAATCGTGCGGAGGTTAGCTTCTTCGGCAGGCGCGGGGTAGGAGCTGGTGCATTTGAGCAGTGCGAACTCGCGGCAGCCTGCTTCTTTGAGCGCGCCGACCGCTTCGGTGATCTCTTCGAGCGTCGCCATCCCGGTCGAAAGGATCACCGGCCGACTTGTGGCGGCGACTTTCTGCAGCAAGGCGTGGTCGATCAGCTCGAAGGAGGCGATCTTGTGCGCGGCGGGATTGAATTTTTCGAGAAAATCGACGGCCGACGCGTCGAAAGGCGTCGAAAAACAATCGATCCCCAACCGCCGTGCCTCGGCGAACAGATCGGCGTGCCATTCCCAGGGGGTGGCTGCCTCCTGGTAGAGGTCATAGAGCGTGCGGCCATCCCAGAGCGTGCCGCCACCGATGCGAAACTCCGGCCGATCAGAGCGAATGGTGAGCGTGTCGGCGGTGTAAGTTTGCAGCTTAACGGCGTCGGCCCCCGCGGCCTTTGCCGCTCGCACGAGCTCGAGCGCCGTCTCGAGGCTCCCCGAGTGATTTGCGGAGAGCTCGGCGACGACATAAACAGGCTGCCCCGGCCCGACACGGCGCGTGCCAACGCTCAAAAAACGCGCCGAGGGGGCTGAATCGCGGGAGCTGTCGGTCATCTAAATGAGTTGTACTTGGCAAATCGAGGCGTTACGAGGCCGCTTTCATGGCTTGCTCTGCGAGCGCCGCCAATGGCCGCCAGCCTTTTCCAGGTCGGCAACCGGCGTGTCCCAGCCGTTTGTTAGCAGATGGGCTACTTTCTCGCGGTCGGCGGTGCGATGGAATGATCCTGTCCCCGCCGGCTTCGCGGCCCCACAAGTCCCCGCGCGAATCTGACTCCAATTCGCGGCGAAGAGCCGGGCGATCTCGGCTTGCAGCCGCGCGTAACTGGTCCGGAGCGTCTCGCCGGGCACAAATTCAACCAGCTTTTGCGCGATGAGGTCTCCGGTGTCGATCCCCGCATCGAGATAGTGAATCGAGACTCCTTTCGGCGTGTCTTCGATAAAGCTCCACAAGTTCGGGTCCGCTCCCCGATTCCACGGCAGATACGAGATATGCAAATTGACCGCCCGCCGCGGAAGGCGGTCGAGCACACTCCGCGCGATGATGTGCCGGTAACCGTGCGAAACGAGAAACTCGACCTGATTCTGGTCTAAGAAACCTTCATCAATGGGCTCGGTCGTTTGCACGACGTCGGCCTCAGCCGATTTCAAGAAGTCGAGCACAGGAGACTCGGGTGGGCCGAGGAAGAGCAGCTTCATGCCTCGCCCTCTCCACGCAGCGCGGCGACGACCCGTGCCGCTCCCTGGCCGTCGACGAGTGCCTGAAATCTCTTCGCGCATTGAGACAGGATCGTGGGGTTCTGGACGGCCGCGCTAATCACCGACATCACGCCGCGTGCCGTGTGGACCGATGACTCATCGATCCAGACGGCGGCGCCCATCGAGTCGAGAGCGGCTGCGATGGCCCGCTGGTTTTCCGCCGTGACCACCAGGAGCATCGGGATTCCGAGGAACCCCAGTTCATAAACGGAACTTCCGGCGGCCGTCAGCGCCAGGTCGCACGCGGCCATGATGGTCCGCACATCCGGCGGAGCGACATGGAGGACGACCTGGGGCATCTTTTCTCCTCGCTCGCGAGAAAGCTGAGCGAGCTTTTCGCAAGTCTCGCGGAGGCTGTGGACGTGCGGATTGGCCGGCCCGACCAGCACGTGAATCTCGCAGTCGGCCGGCAGACAACCGCGACAAATCCGGATCAGCCGCGACGTGTCGTTTTTCTGGTCCGCGCCGCCGAGGGTGATCAGGAACTTTGCAATTGTCCGGCCGCCGCCTCGGGGCTCGGGTTGCAGCTGCTTGCGGAACTCGCGCCGCAATAGCGCGTACTGACATCCGAGCAGAAGCCGGCCACTCACCTTTCGAGAAGCGTAGAGAGCCGACGTGGCTCCGGCATTCTGATTGAGTAAGAGGTCGACGTGATACCGTTCGTGCCGCCAGTCGTCGTCGATAGACATCAGCCGCCAGCGCGAGTCGCGCAGCGCGAGCTGATAGCTCGGCCCAAGGTCATACCCGTCGAGAACCAGCCACTGAGGCCGAACGACGTTGGCGATGCGAAGCGTCTCCTGAATGTCGTTGGCCTCGCGCGAACTGACTGGGGCCGACTCGAAGCCATGAACGTCGCAGCGTTCGGTCCAGAGCCGCTGGATCAGCGATTCGGGGAGATCCGTCGTGGCAAACGCAACCTTCCCGCCCGCGTCCTGCCAGGCCTGCGCCAGCGCCAGGCAGCGCATCACGTGCCCCGTGCCGATGACCGAGTTCGCATCGGCCCGCATCAGCAACGTGCCTGGAGTCGAAGCGGAATTTTGCAGACGAGTCTCCGGATCGTTCGAAAGTCGAATTAAGCACCGTCGGGCTCACGCCCGACGCTCGCCGAGTTTACGATTTGGCGAGCCGCCTGCGTCAGCGGGCGGGTGCTTCGAGTTTTTTGAGACTCAATGTGTTTTCTGCGCGACGTGGCGGTTGAGTGCGATCCAGTCCGGATGTTGATCCAGCAATTTCAACACGTCGAGCCAGCCGAATTCGTTGTTTCCAAAGTGACCGTAGATCTGCCGCATCAGTTCATAATCTTCCTGGGTGTCGACCGACCAGCGGTGGTTTGCAGTCTCCGGCCGTTCCGATTCAACGAGCTCGATGTGAAAACGTTCGGGGTGCCGATAAAAAAACGGCGTGACGTGCTCGCGGCTCGACGGGTCGGTCGCCTCACGAGAGGCAGCCGACAATGCGGCGAATGTGAAGACCTCGACGTCGAGGCCGCGGGGAAACGTCCGCGTCGGATTGATGTTGCTCGCGTAATCGACTCTGCCGCCGTCCCCGCCCGAGAGCCGTTCGACCACCCGGTCGATGATCGCCGGATCGATCACGGGGCAGTCGGACGTGATCCGGACAATCGGATCGGCTCCGCCAGCCACAGCGGCCTGGTAATAGCGGTCCAGCACATCGTCGCGGCTGCCGCGAAAGACGTTCCAGCCGCGCGAGTGGCAGAGTGCGACGATCGGCTCATCCTCCGGTTCAACCGTGGTGGCCACAATCACGCGTTCGATTGTTCGGGCCCGCCGCGTCCGTTCGACCACACGGGCCAGCATCGGCTCGCCAGCCAGATCGAGCAGCACCTTGCCCGGCAGCCGAGTGCTCGACATGCGGGCTTGGATGATGGCGGTCGTCATGAGCAGGCAACTGACATCGAGAGGCAGCTTTAAAACCCTCTCCCATTCCGATGGGAGAGGGCAGGGTGAGGGCTCCTCGTTTAGCTTTTGTGCGACTTCAAAGACAACCCTCACCCCGGCCCTCTCCCATCCGAAGCGGACGGGAGAGGGTGAAACTCGGACGGGGGCGATGCCGAGATGACTTTTCGCAGGGCCCGACAGACGTCGTCGACGTCCTGCTCGGTCATCGCGGGAAAGATTGGCAGCGTCAGAATCTCTTCGTAGGCCGCCTCGGCCTTCGGGCACAGGCCCGGCCGCGTGCCGAACCGCTCGCGATAAAACGGATGCAGGTGCACGGGAATGTAGTGCACGTTGACGCCAATTCCTTCGGCCCGCAGGGCGGGAAAGATCGTGTTGCGCGTCCAGCCCAACTCCCGGGCGCGGCAACGGACAACGAAAAGGTGATAGGCGTGCGTCCGCTCGGGAAGCAAGGCCAGCGGCACAAATTCCGGCAAGTCATCCAGAGTTTCACGATAGCGTGCGGCCAACTCGTTCCGGCGGCGGACCCGGCCCTCAAGCTTTGGCAATTGGCTCAAACCCAGCGCGCAGCCGATGTCGCTCAACCGGTAGTTGAAGCCCAGCGTTTGCATCTCGTAGGTCCACGCGCCATGAGCCTGGCGGTAGTGATGGTCGGTGGTGATGCCATGCGTGCGAAAGATCCGCATGCGCTGGGCCAGCTCGGCATCGTCGGTGGTGATCATGCCCCCTTCGCCGGTCGTGATGTGTTTGACCGGATGGAAGCTGAACGTGTTGAGGTCGGCAAGCGTCCCGACTTTGCGGCCGCGGTAAGAGCCCCCAAGCGCGTGAGCGGCGTCGGCCACCAGCGGAAGTGCGTGCCTGGCCGACAGAGTTCGCAGAGCGTCGTACTCGGCCGGCTGTCCGGCATAGTCGACGGCGACGATCGCCCGCGTTCTCGGCGTAATCAAGCGCGCGACCGACTCGGCCGTGACCAGCAGCGTGTCGGGATCGACGTCGGCGAAGACCGGCGTCCCTCCTATGTAGACGACAGCGTTCGCGGTCGCGGCGAAGGTGATGCACGGGACGATCACTTCGTCGCCGGGCCCGATGCCCAGAGCATGCATCGCCGCGTGCAGCGCAGCCGTGCCGCTGTTAACGGCGACCGCTTCGCTCGCTCCGACGGTGCGCGCGAATGCCCGCTCGAACTCGGCCACTGTTGGGCCGGTGGTCAGCCAGGCGGATTTCAGCACCGCGGTGACGGCCGCCAGATCGTCGTCGTCGATCGTTTGATGGCCGTAGGGGAGATACGTCTCGCGCACCGGACGTCCGCCGCGGATCGCCAGCTCGCCTTCGGACGCGGTCGTGCGCGGAGATATCGTCATGCTTGGACGGACCCCTGAGAGGGCGAGGCTCCCGCCGAGCCGGTTTTATCGTCCTTGAGCAGCGCTCGCAGGTCGTCGAGCCCCAGCCATTCGGTGTTGTTGTGGCTGCTGTAGGTGTAGCCGTCGGGAAGCGGCCGGCCGGGGTGTCCCACCTTGTCGGTCCACCAGGGATGGTGCGGCTGAATGATGAACATCCGGTCGCCCTCGAGCGTGTGTCGCGCCTCGTCTTCGGAGATCAGCACTTCGTGCAGCTTTTCGCCCGGGCGGATGCCGATTTGCTCCACGCGGCAATCGCCGGCCACCGCCTTGGCGAGGTCGCCGATATTCATGCTGGGGATTTTGGGGACGAAGATCTCGCCGCCGTGCATCTGCGGCAACACCGAGAGCACAAATTGCACGGCCTGGTCGAGGGTCAGCCAAAAGCGGGTCATCCGCGGGTCGGTGATGGTGATCTTGCCCGTGGCACGCTGCTCGAGGAAGACGGGGATCACGCTGCCGCGACTGCCGACGACGTTGCCGTAGCGGACGCAAGCGAAACGCGTCCCCTCGGCCCCTGAGTAGGCGTTGCCCTGGACGAACAGCTTCTCGGCGCACAGCTTGGTCGCGCCGTAGAGGTTGACCGGGTTGACCGCCTTATCCGTGCTGAGGGCGAGCACGCGTTTGACGCCGCGATCGATGGCTGCCTCGATGATGTTGCGGGCCCCCATGATGTTGGTGAGCACCGCCTCGAAGGGGTTGTACTCGCAGGCGGGCACCTGTTTGAGGGCCGCGGCGTGCACGACGACGTCGACCCCCTGCATGGCTCGCCGCAACCGGTCGACGTCGCGCACGTCGCCCAGAAAGAACCGCACGGCCGGATTGCTAAATCCTCCCCCCTTCAATCCTTCCTGCCGCATCTCGTGCTGCTTGAGCTCGTCGCGGCTGAAGATGATCAACCGGCGGGGGCGATAGTCGCGCAACACGGTCTGGGCAAACCGCCGGCCGAACGAGCCGGTGCCGCCGGTGATCAGGATCGAACGATCAGTCAAATCGAGCCGGGGATCAGCCACTGCCAGAACCTGCCTTTTCAAATCACGTCCGCAAACGAATCTTCGACGTGCCGGAAATAATAGAGCCCCA
>DASPSM010000426.1:0-11472 GCA_035623955.1 Planctomycetaceae bacterium | reverse complement strand
GACCAGCCCCTCTTGGCGCAGCTTGCTTTTGATCCACCAGTTCTCGTCGTCAGGACCGTCGAGATTGGGGATCGGCTTGCCGAAGCCGGGGAGCGAGTCGAATTGTCCCTCGGCCTGCGCTTCGCGAATCCGTCGCTCGGCCAGCGACTCGAATTTCTCGAGCGGTTTCGCCTTGGGTTGGGGTTTGGGCTCTGTCATCGGCGCACCGCGCGAAGGGCCGCGCTTAGTTCAACGACAGCCGGTAAATCGTCGTTTGCGTGTACGGCTTGTCCGGAAGGAGCAGGGTGCTCGGAAACGATGGGCGGTTCGGCGAGTCGGGAAAGTGCTGGCACTCGAGGCAAAAGCCCGTGTAGGGCTTGAAACCGCCATCGTCCGGTTTTCCCGACAGTTGATTACCCGTGTAGAACTGGATGCCCGGCTCGGTCGTGAAAATCTCGAGCACGCGGCCCGATTCGGGATCCTCGACGCGAGCGGCCACTTCTTTGAGCGGATCTGTGCGCTCGTTGAGCGCGTAGCAATGATCGTAGCCTTTCAGTCCACCGCCTCCGTCGACTTCGTTAAGCCTCGCCCCGATTCGCGAAGGCGAGGTGAAGTCCATCGCTGAACCCTTCACCGGTTTCAGCTCGCCGGTCGGGATCAACGTGTCGTCGACCGGGAGGAAGCGGTCGGCGTTGAGCATCAGCATGTGGTCGAGGATGTCGCGCGTGGGAGCGCCGTGCAAATTCCAATAAACGTGGCTGGTCAGGTTGATCACCGTCGGAGCGGACGAAGCAGCGAAATACGCGATTCGCAGCTCATTGGAATCGGTGAGCGTGTAGACCACCGTCGTCTTGACGGCACCGGGATAGCCCTCTTCGCCGTCACGACTTTCGTACATCAGCTGGACGCCTGCGGACTTGCCATCCAAAGCGGGCTCCAGCGGCTTCGAGTGCCAGACGACGTGACTGAACGATTTGACTCCGCCGTGCAACGTATTGGGCGGGTCGTTGAGCGCCAGCTTGTATTCCTTGCCGCCGAGCTTGAAACGTCCCTTGGCGATCCGATTGGCGTAGCGGCCGCAAATCGGGCCGAAGTACGGCTGCTTGGGATTGAGGTAGCCGTCGATCGTGGGAAATCCCAGCGTGATGTTGGCGGCTTTCTTGTTGCGATCGGGGAAATCGATGTCCGTGATGGCCGCGCCGTAATCGATAATCGAAACGGCCATTCCGCTGTCGTTCGACAGCAAGTAGCGGGTGACGGGCAGGCCGTCTTTCGAGTCCCCGAAGGGCTCGGATTGGATGCGCACGTGCGGCTCCGGAAGGTGGCCGTTGGCTTCAGGCGTTTTTTTCTCGGGCGCTGGCGTGGTGGACGAAGCTCCCGTCCCGCAGCCACAAAGCGCAGCCGAAAGGATCACTACGAGACACGGACGCAGCCTCGGCATGACGGATTCACCCTGCGGGGCGCGCAGTCCCAGTACCAGATGCGCTGGCGACAATTGCGCTGACCAAGCGGTATCTTGGGGGAGGAGGCGTGGGGATTCAAGCGAAACGGCTGGCCGCTGCATCGAGCGGATGCGTAGAATTGGCAAGGCCTTGGGGCAGAAAGTGTTCAGTTTCGGGCATCCGGCCCGGATTACTCCAACGCCGGCCCGCGGAGGTTCGTAAGTCGTTATGTATGCGAACCCTCCAAGCGAGCCGGTCCGACAGGAAGCTCATGTCGGACTCCGAACTTTTCACGAGCAGTCCGCAGCATGACGCGGCCGGTGTTAGTGATGCTCGGCTCGTTGAGGAGGCCCGCCGCGGAAACCGTGACGCCTTCGGCACTTTGGTGCAGCGTTACGAGCGCCGGTTGGTTCGCGTGATTTTGCGATTTGTATCGGATGTGGAACTGGCAAAGGACCTTGCGCAGGAAACATTCCTTCGGGCGTACGTTCGCTTCGATCAATTCGATCCATCCCGCCGTTTCGGGCCGTGGTTGTTCCGCATCGGCGTGAATTTGACTTTCGATCATCTCCGCCGGCGCCGCCGCCGGGGAAAGTTGGCTCTGTTTACCGATTACTGGAGTTCGGGCAATTCGGACCCGCAGGTCGCCGATCCGCGAGGGGATTTGGACACTCGGCAAGAAGTTGAACTGGTTTTGACCCAGGTTCCCGAGAAATACCGGACGGTCCTCATCCTGCGGGATATGGAAAACTTCTCGACCTCGGAAATTGCCGCCATCCTCAATCGCAAGGAAGCCACGATTCGCTGGCGGTTGGCCGAGGCGCGAAATATGTTTCAGCGGCTTTGGAGCAAACGCCAGGGGCTCGCTCCGAGTAATGAGAACAAGCCGGCTGACAATTTGCCGAATGAACACGGACCAGATGAAGACAAGCCGGGTGAAGACAAGGTTTGAGCCATGAACTGTAAACAAGCCAAAGGAAAACTTGCTCTGTTGATTGGGAACGACCTCGATGCTTTGGCCATCGGGGAAGTTCAGCAGCATCTCGCTCAATGCGCCGGCTGCCGGGAACACTTGCAGCGATTGTCATCGTGCTTGGAGGTTTTGCAGGTGCCGGCGGCCGGTGCGTTCTCTACGGACGGTGAGAGCCTGTGGCCGCGGATCTCCGTGCGGTTGGCGTCTCCGACCGCGGGACAGAAGCCGCATCGGTTGAGTGGTTGGGCCTCGACCCTGGCAGTGGCCGCCTCTTGCGCGGCGATGTTCTGGGTGGCCTCGTACCAGTTCGTTGGTGATTCGGGGTCCCCCGCGTACACGATGCCGTCGCGGCCGATTCCACTGCAGCAAATCGACCAGCCGCTCAACGAACCGCCACGCCTCTACCAGCCGCAAGTGCAGCCGGTCAATCCGTTTCAGCCGATCAACAACGGCGAAACTCGCCAGCCCGAGTCGCAATCCAGTACAATGCAATTGCCACCCGGCACAATGCGCTGGATCGATTGACGAGGCTTAGCCGCTGCTGCGGAGTTCAGCTTCGTCCGTCTCTCAGGAAGAAGCTGGAGTCCGATGCCTCTGTTTGAGTATCGGTGCACGCACTGTCAGCACGAGTTCGAGGTGCTCGTTCGTAACGACGCCTCGCCACGCTGCCCTGCCTGCGGAGCGGCCCGGCCCGAGAAGTTGTTGAGTGCCGTGGCGGCCCGCGTTTCTGGCTCGCGCTCGCTGCCGATCTCCTCAGCGTGTCCCCCGTCGGATGCTCCTCCCTGCGGGCCCGGCTGCTGCCGGCTCCGATGATCCGCATCTCTCGAGCGTCTCCGCAGGAGTACGAAGCGGCGCTCGACCTGCTGTTTGATCGTCTCTCCCCCGACGAACGCCGGAACAGCGTCAAGGACGTGCTGCGATCCTTGTCCGGCGGACGAATCATTCGGCACGGCCTCTTGGCTGCGTGGAACGACGGGAGCCTGGTGGGGTCGGTGCTCTACGCAATTCAACGCGACCGCACGGCGTTCGTCTGGCCGCCGAGGATGGGGCCTGGGCAAGCCGATTCGACAGTCGCGGACGCGCTTGTTGCCGCCTTGCGCGCCGGAGTCGATTCAGCCGGAGCCTGGATTGCCCAGGCACTGCTCGACCCGGCCGCTCACGACGACGCGGACGCTTTGGACCGTAACGGGTTCACGTATCTCACAGACTTACGGTTTCTGGTGCACATGTTGGACGCAAGTGCCCGGAATCAGCCCGTGGCCGGAGCGACGTTTCCGCCGGATCTGGAGATCGTCACGTTCGAACCGGGCGTGCATGACGAGCGATTCGCGCGGCTGCTGGAGCAGACCTACGTCGGAACCCGGGATTGTCCGGAAGTCGGGGGACGTCGCTCGGGTGGCGACGCCCTGGTCAGCCATCGCATGTCGGGGGAATTCGATCCCTCGCGCTGGAAGCTGTACCGAGTGGCGGGCAAGGACGCGGGAGTGCTGTTACTCAATGCCCATCCGGAGCACTCGGCGTGGGAAGTCGTTTACGTGGGCGTTGCGCACGATTGTCGCGGCCTGGGATTGGGTCGCCGGATGATGATCGACGCGCTGGCAGCGGTGCGCCGCGCGGGGCAGTCGACCTTGCTGCTCGCGGTCGACAGTCGAAACGACTACGCGAGCAAGGTTTATGACGAGCTCGGATTCGTCGAGACGGACCGCAAGGGGGTGCATGTCTATTTTCCGGAGGCGAGGCCTGCGTCTCAGACGCGACGTTAATCGACAGCCCGTTCACAGTCGGCGGCGCGCTTGAGAAAAATTTTCGTGAGGACCCAACTTGGTGATTCCTCGGAAGATTGGTGGCCTTGCCGGCGCGATTCGGAGGCGGCCGTGAAGATTTCGAATTGTTTTCGTTTGACATGAGGCGACCGGCCGATAGGATCGGACTTCCTGAGTGAGTGAAGGTGAACTTCGAGCGGCGGCACGGTGCCCACGGTTCGCTGCTCGAATCTGCTTTTCGCAACGGTCCGATCGCGTTTCTTCACCGTCGGCCGCGCGCTGTGCGGCAACGGAGTGCTGTCGTCTTGCCGGGGGACCCTCTTTCGAACAGTGAGAGTCTGCGCAGGGAGCAGCCAGATTTCTCGATTGACGTTCGAACCTCCTAGGGATTTCCTTCCTGCACCCGGTACGTGCCGGCACAGAAGAGGTGCGCTCATAAGGGGGTGGCATGATGCAGCCCGGCGACACGGCAGTTGCCCAATCTGACGCGCATCAAAGTGCTCACGAACAACCGAATGAAATCTTGCAGGAACTGGAACGGCGGATCGGCTCGCGAACTTTCAATCTGTGGGTTCGCGACAACACGTCGATCGAAATCGCCGCGGGCCAGGTGACGGTCAACGTCCACAACAAGTTTCTGCTCAGCTGGCTGCAGCAGCGCTATCAGCGGGCGATCTCCCAGGCGGTGCAGACCGTGCTGGGCGACGCTGCCGCGGTTCGGTTCCGTGAAGTGACCGCTTCGGCCGTTCCAAACGTCTCGGCGATTCCACGAAATGAGAGCCCTCGGGAGGCGCCTCCTCGCCCTTCCGAGTCGTCGCCAGAACGCTTTGAGCTGGCCCGGTCGGAAAGACGCGGGGCCGGGACGCGCGGATCTGTTTCGCACGGCCTCCGCGGTGCCAGCAGGGAATCTGTTAACAAGCCGACGGCTCTGGCCGCAATTCCTGTGGCGGCGCTGGCGCGCTCCGGCGGCGCGCCTCCCGCCCCACCGAAGCCGCTGCGCGCCCCGGCTGCGCCGGACGAGCCTCACCGCAACGAATCACACACGAACGGCCCATCTCTACCCCCGCCCCCGTCCGGGCGACGTTTCGCCGATCTGAACGATTTCGTCACCGGCCCGGGGAATCAGCTCGCCTTTACTGCGGCCCTGCAGATCTGCGAGCAACCGGGGGGCTACAACCCGCTCGTGCTGTACGGTGGCGTCGGCATCGGCAAGACGCACCTCCTCGAGGGGGTCTATCGCCGCATGCGGGCCCGCTATCCTTCGTTTCGCGTGATGTTCCTGTCCGCCGAATCGTTCGCCAACTACTTTACGCAGGCCCTCCGCGACCGGACGCTGGCCAGCTTCCGGCAGCGGTTCCGAGGCGTCGACGTGCTGATGGTCGACGACGTCGACTTTCTCGATGGCAAACGCGTGATTCAGGAGGAGTTCCTGCACACCCTCAAGCAGCTCGAATCGCATGGCCGGCAGGTCGCGCTCACCGCCGACCGCCATCCGCGGCTGCTGACGCGGTTGAGCGAAGAGCTGGTCACGCGGTTCATGTCGGGGATCGTCTGCCGCGTCGAGTCGCCCGACGTCGACACGCGGCGAACGATCGTCGCCCGCAAGGTGGCCCGCCTGGCCACCCGTATCACGGACGAAGCGATCGAATTCGTCGTGCAGCGATTCGCGCTCAGCGTCCGCGAACTGGAAGGGGCGCTCAACTTTCTGGAAAACTACGGGCGGACGACGGGCAAAACGATCAACCTGGCCGTCGCCCGCAACGTGCTGGCCGACCTGGACCGCGATTGCGTGCGGATCGTTCGCGTCGCCGAGGTCGAGCAGGCGGTCTGTCGCCTGTTCTCGATTGATCCAAACGAATTGCGCTCGCCCCGGCGCAACCGCTCGGTCAGCCAGCCCCGGATGCTCGCGATGTACCTGGCCCGCAAGATGACGCAGGCGGCCTACACCGAGATCGGCGCACACTTCGGCGGCCGCAACCACAGCACGGTGATGTCGGCCGAGAAGCGCGTCCGGAATCTCCTGGCAGCCGAAGCCACCGTGCGAGCCGGTTCTCAAGAATGGAAACTGGGCGATTTGCTGGCTTCGCTGGAGCAGCAGCTGCTCACGGGCTGAGCTGCGCTTCGGGAGGGCGAAGCTCCTGCTGAGCCGTCTTGTTTTGCGAAATTCGGCTCGGCGGGAGCCTCGCCCTCCCGCCTTCGCTATACTCGACGCGGAGATGCCACGCCCCGATTCTCACCGTCGATTCGCGTTGCCACGAGCAAGAAGGATTGCGCTCGGACTAGTTGCGCTTGTCGCTGCTGGATGCGCGCATTCCGGTGCGCCGGCTCCGGATGAGATCCGTGTCGGACATTACGCCTCGCTCACCGGTTCCGAGGCGACGTTCGGTCAATCAACCGATAACGGCATTCGGCTGGCGGTCGAGGCGGTAAATCGTGCGGGCGGAATCCACGGCAAGAAGATCCGCCTGATCACCTACGACGATCGGGGCGACGCCAAAGAGGCCGGGACGGCCGTCACGCGGCTCATCAATCGCGACCAGGTCGCGGCCGTCTTGGGGGAAGTCGCCTCGGGCCTGTCGCTCGCGGGCGCCCCCGTCTGTCAGCAGAATGGCATCCCGATGGTGACTCCGTCGTCGGTCGCTCCCGAGATCACTGCCGTCGGCGATCGCATCTTCCGCGTCTGCTTCATGAACCGCTTCCAGGCATACGCCTGCGCAAAGTTCGCTCGCGAGAAACTGAAGGCCCAAACCGCTTCCATCCTTTACGACCAAAAGCTGCCCTACTCGGTCGGATTGGCCGACGAATTCGAAAAGCAATTCGCCGCGAGGGGGGGACGCATTGTGTCGCGACTGTCCTATCAGCAGGGGGACCAGGACTTCTCGGCTCAACTGACGTCGATTCGCGCAAGCGGGCCCGACATCGTCTTTATCCCGGGCTACTACACCGACGTCGCCAACATTGCCGTGCAAGCCCGCAAGGTGGGGATTCGCTCGCCCCTGCTGGGGGGCGACGGCTGGGATTCGGCCAAGCTGGCGGAGATTGCCGGAAGCGCGATCGACGGAGCCTACTTCTGCACGCATTACTGCCAGCAAGATCCTCGCCCCCGCGTGCAGGAGTTTTTGAAAACCTATCAACCGCAGTTCGGGTCCCCGCCCGACGCAATGGCTGCGTTGGGATTCGATGCGGCGAACATTCTGTTCGAGGCCATGCAAAAGGCGCCGACCCAATCGGGCGCCGACATCGCCGCCGCCTTGGCGGGCACGAAAAACTTCGACGGCGTGACCGGGCGGATCTCGATCGATCGCGACCGCAATGCCGTCAAGCCAGCGGTCATCCTGGAGATGAAAAAGGGCGTTCCAACGCTGGCGGCGACGATCGAACCGCCCGCTTCCCAGTAACAACGTCCGCAAATCGAGGTCACCCAACTCATGAAAGCCAAAGGCCCGCGCTTCGCCGCCTGGTTGGGCACCGCGGCCGTGGTCGTGCACGGCATTCCGCTCGTGTTGCATTCGATTGCCCACATGCAACTGGAAATCTATCTCCCGTCGATCCTCGCCAACGCCTATATCGCAGTTGTGCTTTTCGTTGCCCCGGTCGTGGCGGCCGGCCTGCTTTGGGCGGGCCGAATCGGCGCAGGAGCGTGGCTGTTGATTGCGTCGATGCTGGGCTCGCTGATCTTCGAGGGATATAACCACTTCCTGGCGATGAGCCCCGACCACGTCTCGCAGGTTCCTGCAGGAACCTGGGGCGATATCTTTCGCGTCACGGCGGTCGCTTCCGCGATTACGGAAGTTTTGGCGATCGCGGCGGGTGTTGTGATTCTCGCCATGGCGCGACGGATCCACTTATCTCCCGCGACCGAGCGCGTCGCCCTGGAATAGGTAAGGCGCTCGGTCGCCGCGCAGGCTAGTCGACGCAGAGAAAGAGACAGGAACTCAGCGGAGAGAAGAATGGCCGTCCATGTCTTTCTGAATGATGAGTACGCGGATTGGGAACTGGGTTATCTTCTCCCTGAGCTTGTCTCGCCGCCGGATCCGGGGATCAAGAAGAACGTCCGCAAGGTCGTCACGTTCGGCTTGACAGATCAGCCAGTCCGGTCGATGGGTGGGCTGAAAGTCGCTCCCGACACGAGCATCGATCAAATCAATCCCAATGAAATCGACGCGCTCATTCTTCCAGGCGGGATGTTCTGGGAGAAGTTCTCGAATTCACGACTGGACGACCTGGTCAAAAGCGTGGCAAAGCGATGCCTTCTCGTTGCCGCGATTTGTGCGGCGACCGGCTATCTGGGAAGAATCGGCCTCTTAAATGAAGTCGGGCACACGAGCAACAGCCTGGCTTTCTTAAAGCGTTTCGCGCCGAGCTATCGAGGAGACGCTTTCTACCAAAACGCTCTGGCTGCCGCAGAACGGGGCATCGTGACGGCAAGCGGCCTGGCGCCGGTCGACTTTACTCACAAGGTCCTGCAGGCCCTGGCAGTCTACGAACCCAAAACGCTGGAGCTTTGGTATCGTGCCTTCAAGCATGGCGAGGATCCAAGTGCCGCGTAACCTGCTGCCGACCCGTGGATTTCCGGCGCCAGGCGAGCGGGCCGAAGCATGATCAACGCGTCACCGTTCTTCACGCAGCGGACTCGAATGAGATCCTGCAGCCCCCGCGCAAGCCTCGCGCTTGCCGTCGTGATTCTCGGCCTATTGGCACGATTGTCGCCCGCGGCCGAGGCGCACGATCAGCTCGTCGTCTCGGGCGACCTCGTCCGCTGCAAAAACGGCGTCGTTGTGAGCGTGCATCCGCTGGCGTCCCGGATTGGCGTCGAGACTTTGGCGCGAGGAGGCTCGGCCGTCGACGCGGCGGTGGCCACCGCGTTCGCACTGGCAACGACATGGCCTGGCGCTGGGAACATCGGCGGCGGTGGTTATATGGTGATTGTGCCGTCGTCGGGGCAGGCCAAGCCGGTCGTGGTCGATTTTCGAGAAGTCGCGCCGGCGGCCGCCACCAAAGACATGTTCGAGAAGCCGGAAGGCCGGACCCCCCCTCGTCTCGTCGGCGTGCCGGGGACCGTCCGCGGGCTGGCCCTCGCGCACGGGCGCTACGGTCGGCTGGCATGGCGCGACCTGGTGATGCCGGCCGTCGCTCTGGCGCGAGACGGCTTCACGCTCGACGCGGCCACGGCCGATTCCCTGAACGACATCCTCAAAAAAGCCGAGCGGACAAAATTCGCGGAACTGCATCGCGTGTATGGCCGACTCGGCGGCGGGTCGTGGAAAGCGGGCGAGCGTCTGGTTCAGCCGGAGCTTGCCGCAACCTTAAGGGAAATTGCCGATCACGGCCCCGACGCGTTTTATCTCGGCCACACGGGGGAGCAGATCGCAGCGGAGATGCGGCGCGGCGGCGGGCTCATCACGCGCGACGATCTGGCCGCGTACCAGGCCAAATTGCGCGAGCCGGTGCGGGGCACGTACCGCGGCTTCGAGATTGTGTCGGTTCCCCCCTCATCTTCGGGGGGCACCACGCTCATCGAAGAACTCAACATTCTCGAAAACTTTGATCTGCGCGCTCAGGGTCGCTGGTCGGGCACGACGCTGCACTTGATGATCGAGGCCGCAAAACGGGCCTTCCGCGATCGCGCCGCCTATCTCGGCGATCCTGAGCGGGTGACGATCCCTGCCAGGCTCACGCAGAAGGATTATGGCCGCGCGCTCGCACAAGGGATCGACCTGCACCACGACACGCCGAGCACGCAATTGGCCGGCGATGTCCCGATTACTCAGGAGTCCGCACACACGACGCATTTCTCCGTGATCGACAGCGAGCGCACGGCAGTCAGTTGCACCTACACGCTGGAAGACATGTATGGCAGCCGCGTGGTCGTCCGCGGCGCCGGATTCCTGCTCAACGACGAGATGAACGACTTCGCCTGGCGCCCGGGGATTACCAACACGAAAGGGACCATCGGCACACCCCCCAATCAAATCGCGCCGGGCAAGCGGATGCTCAGCTCGATGTGCCCAACCGTCGTCTTGAAGGACGGCAAGCCGTATTTGATCACAGGTAGCCCGGGCGGACGAACGATCATCAACACGGTGCTCGGTATGGTCGTCAATGTGCTCGACTTCGACATGGGCCCGCGTGCCGCCGTCGACGCCCCGCGTTTTCACCACCAGTGGTTCCCAGACCGTGTGACGGTCGAGCCCCAGTTCGCCCGCGAGCATCCCGATCTCGTGAAGCAGCTCGAAGCGATGGGACACACTGTGCGGGTGTCGAAGGACGAACAAGGGGACGCCCATTCGATCTGGGTCGATGCGAAAACCGGCACTCTCACCGGCGTGGCGGACAAACGGGAAGATGGCAGCGCCGCCGGATATTGAATGGGTGATCTGGTAGTGGGTGCCACTTGTGTTGCTGAATCATGGCTTCTGATCGGTGGCGCTCCGCGATGCTGCCGGATGGCCAAAGCGAACGATTCCACAAACGGAGCCGACTGCGAAACCGAACAGAGCGCCGTTCAGGCTTACCCACATCACGTCAGCGTCTGTCCAGCGATTTGCCCCGGCCGTTGAAGGGTCGAGGGTCCTCATATGAATGGCGATCGCGGCCGCGACGACCCCCACGAGGACGAATCCGATGAGGGACGAGCCAAGTACCTTGAGGAGGGGCGCTTTGCAAATGCGGGCGCCGCCATAAATTCCCCCGAGTACGAAACCGCATATCGCGGCTACGGCACTGAGTATCTCTGCGCCGAGCCATGCGAAACTCTGGACGTCACCAGTTTGCTTAAGCATGTCGTCATGCCGGGCAATAACAACACTGGCAAACGTCAGGACTCCCGCGACGAGCGCACCGATCAGTCCCCGGCCAACGACGCTAAACAAGATTTTCATAGCGCTGCTGCCCTTTCACTGAATGGCTGGCGTACTGCTTTAACGACGATCCGGCTCGTGTTCGGCGGAGAGACAGCTGGCGAGATTCACGAACTCGCAGTGGACAAAATCGGCGGGTAAGCCATCAGGTCCCAAGACTTGGAATTACGACCGCACCTAATGGCTCTCGCAAGCGCCCCCACATTCTTTTCGAGCAAAAAGACCGATCCGTCGATCGAATTCGTGCCCCGTCAAGCGGCAAATCACACTCGCTCAGCAACACAACTCGCACCCACTACCGATGATCTTACTTCTTTCCCGCGCTGTTGCGTTCCAAGTAGGGGGTCGAGATCTTGTTGCTCTGTCCGGGCGGCACGGTTATCCACTTCCGTTCGGGTTTGAGCAGGCGGGCCAGGTAGAGGATTTGCCCCACGTGGTAGGCCGTGTGCGTGACC
>DASPSM010000410.1:0-2253 GCA_035623955.1 Planctomycetaceae bacterium | reverse complement strand
TGTGCAACAGGCCCCGCGCGATCTCCAACCGCCGTCGCATCCCGCCGGAAAATGTCTTGGCCCGATCGTTTCGCCGGTCCCACAACTCGACGAGTTTGAGCAGCGATTCGATCCGCTCGACGCGCGTCCGCCGCGGCACCTTGTAGAGGACGCCGTGGATGTCCATGTTTTCGTAGGCGGTCAGCTCGTCGTCGAGCGACGGATCCTGAAAGACGATGCCGAACCGCTTGCGGACTTCGTTTTGATTCGTGGTTGGATCGAGGCCATCGATTTCGACGCGGCCGCCGGTGGGCTTGAGCAACGTCGTCAAAATCTTGATCGTCGTCGTTTTGCCGGCCCCGTTCGGCCCAAGAAAAGCGAAGATTTCGCCCGCCTCGACGTCGAACGAAATGTCCCCGACCGCCGTGAACGTGCCGAAATTCTTGACCAGGTGCTCGACATGAATCATCGTCGGCATGAACGCCCTCGGCAAAGGCGTTCAGGCTATGTGATGGCTCTTCAGCGGTCCAGCGAGGTGCCGCCGATTCAGGGAGCGTCGGTCGAGTTGCCCCCGGAGGCGACGACGGCGGGCGCGACATTCAACGGCTTGCCGTGCAGCGGAGCAAGCGACCACGAGCACCATCCGGCAACGAGCGCGCACGCGATGAGATAGAAAGCGGGGGCCATCGTGTTGTGCGTCAGCTTCACGAGAGCCACGCCCATCAGCGGAGCCGTGCCCCCCAAGACCGCCTGGCCGAGGTTGTAGCCGATGGCCACTCCGGTGTAGCGCGTCTGCGTCGGAAAAAGTTCCACCATCGTGGCTCCCATGCAGCAACCGAACAGGCTGCTGCAGACCGCGAACGCCAGTCCGCCGGCGACCGCAGCGGCAAACGTCCCTGCGCTCATCATCACCAAGAGGGGATAGGAGAGGAGCGCAAAGCCCGCCGACGCGGCCAGATACATGGGCCGCCGGCCGACGCGATCGGAGAGCACAGCCAGCGGCGGCATCAAGACAAGCAGCGCCGAGAGCGCAATCGTGCTGCTGGCCAGCGCCTGTTGTTGCGGCAACGGATGGGAAATGATTTGCGAGAGCCAGGTCGGCAGCCAGACGAAGGGGAGATAGAACCCGACCGAGCTGAGCCCCGTCAGGCCGATCGTCGTGACGATCGCCCGCCGGTCGCGTCGCAGGGCGTCGACAATCGGATTGGCCGCGAGCTGGCCCGCCTGGTGCAGCGCGGCGAAATCGGGGCTTTCGCTCACGCCCATCCGCAGCCACAGTCCCACGGCCCCAATCACCAGGCCCGAAACAAACGCCACGCGCCAGCCCCAAGCGTGCAGCTGGACCGGCGTCAACAGGTGAGCCGTCAGCGCCGCGACGCCGGACCCGAGCAGCGTGCCCAATACGACGGTGAACCCGCTCCAACTGCCGTAAAGAGCGCGGCGGTTCGGCGGGGCGTGCTCGGTGAGGAAGGCGATCGATCCGATGTATTCGCCGCCGACGCTCAGCCCTTGAAACATCCTCAAGAGCGTCAACAAGAACGGGGCGGCGAGGCCGATGGTGGCGTAGCCCGGCAGCAGCCCCAGCAACGTCGTGGAGATGGCCATTAATAATACGGACAGCTCGAGCGCCCGCTTTCGCCCCAGGCGGTCGCCGACCAGCCCGAACAGCGTGCCCCCCAGCGGCCTCATCAGAAAGCCGGTGGCGTAGACGCCGAACGTGTCCAATAACCCCGCCATCCGGTCGTGGCCGGGGAAGAACTCAGCGGCGATCACCGCGGCGAAATAGCCGAAGAGGCCGAAATCGTACCACTCCAGCACGTTGCCGATCGCGCCGGCGACGACGGTCCGCGTCCGCGACGCCGGATCGGCTGGCTGACGAAGCGGAAGTTCGACAATCTCCTCAACCATGCGCGGCCAAAACGTCGCCCATCGGGTCGTTCTCCGACGAGAACGTACCACCGGCGATGCGGCGTTGCAAATTGCAGGTCGACGGGCAGCCGGGCGTCGCCGAGCCGGGGCGCTCACGATGCGGGCCGATCGAACCAAAAACGCCTTGATGCTCCTCACCGCGTATTCGGCGGGCTGCGTAACGGGGTCCTTCCCCGCGATTGGCCGCGTTAAGGTCGCCGCCTAGCTAGAGCTTCGGCGTGACACTGCTCCTGAGCCGCGTGGCGGCAAATGGTCCGGGCGTTTTCACCGGATCCTTTCCGGCAACTTCGAGATTGAAGTCATAGTCGGCGCGCCCGGGTTCCGCGATTTCAATTGCGAATTTTG
>DASPSM010000392.1:0-6104 GCA_035623955.1 Planctomycetaceae bacterium | reverse complement strand
TGGCTCCCCCGTGCTCCCCCCAGAGCGACGACTTGTTTCGATTGGTGGAGGTGGTATCCGTCCCCGGTCGGGGCCGGACCGCCGTCGCGCTGGACGAACAGCGTGACAATCCGAGACTTCTGCTCGGCACTCATTCCCATCCACATGATGGGAAGCACCGGAATCGCCAGCAGCACGACGAACACCAGATGTCGCACGCGAGCCCCGGCCGCAAACAGCATGGCGAACAGCACGGGCAGAAAAATCAGCGACGTGCCCAGGTCGGGTTCGCGCAGGATCAGACCCATCGGCACCAGGGCGATGACAAACGGGACGAGCAACCCCTGCAGCCTGCGGTAGCTGTGCCGATGCACAAGGTAGGCCGCCAAGGCGCCGATAAACGCCAGCTTCGTGAGCTCAGAGGGCTGAAACGCGATCGGGCCGAGTGGAATCCAACGTTGTGCGCCGTTGCGTGCCTGTGTGAGAAAGACCACGGCCAGAAGGAGAAGACAGCCAAAAAAGAGCGGGTAGCACACGTGCCGGAGCAACCGATAGTGGGGCAGAGTCGCCGCAAAGAGCGCGCAGGCCCCCAGGAACAGCCATTCGAGCTGCCGCGACCAGAGTTGCCCGCCGCCGGCCAGTTCGTCTCCGCGGGCGATCGCCGCCAGGCCGATTGCGGATAGCGCGCAGGCCCAGCCGACAACGGACCAGGGCATTCGCCGGACATAAGTTGACGTGAGCACGTCCGCCTCCGTCGGGGAGGTCGAACTGTAGCCGATGGCAGCCGGCGCGGGAATCGGAAGTCCGCGAATTGCGTTTGAGCCCGAAATGGCGAAGATGAGAGGAGTTGCCTCGCCGCCGGCATTATCAAAATCATGGGAACGTACACGACGTTTGACTCGTCCGCCCGTATACCTCCTGCGGGGCGTCAATCGAGAGAGTCCGCCATGGGCCGGGCCCGAATCGCGCCGACGCTCGTCATGCTGGCGCTTGTCTGCGCCACGCTTGGAGCGCTGTCGGCCGCGGGGTACACGGCCGGACGAGGGATCGACTCGGACCTGCGATTCTTGGAGCCGCGGCGTTCCCCGACGGTCGACGAAGCGTTGCTAGCCTACCCCGTGGAATATGCGCTGCGGTCCGATGAAAAGAACGACGCCATCTTTGTGGGGGATAGCACGTGCCGCTGCGGGATCGATCCGCTGCAGTTCGAGCGCGTCTCGGGGTTGCGCGCGTTCAACCTTGGAAGCCTGGGCAACGCGGGGCCCACCGGTTTTCTCATCACTGCCGAGGCTTATCTCTGGAAGCATCCTCGGCCGCAGGTCGTGGTGCTGTGCATGGCGCCGACGGGGTTCGAACTCAATGGCGCCGATATGGCGGCCAAGATCGGCTCAAATTTGCCGCTGCGGTTCGAGGCCAACTACGGGCCCGAGGTGCCGGGACTCGTGCCGTTTGAAGAAAGCGTGGAATATTTCATCAAGCGCGGTTCGTTAAGCCTGTGGGAGGAAGCCTTTTTCTGGGACAAGCAGACGACGCGCGACGTGCGCGACCTGCCGATGGTCGGACGCCTCGACCAGACCTTTCGCACGATCCAGCGCAAGTCGCAAGAAGTGCGGGGCTTTCACCCGCTGGTTGGGCTGCACGGAAAACGCTTCCAACTGGATACGCCCAGCGTGCCGGTGCGCATCGATCCGACGTGGGATCGTAGCGTGCGACTCTTGGAAGAGAGATGCGAAAGTCTCGGAGTGCCGCTGTTGATTCGGTTTTCACCCATGCCCAGCGATTTGGCGCAGGAGAAAGATTTCACTCCTGTCGAGAGGTGGGCGCATGACCTGCAAGCGGCTTACCCCCGTCTGCACGTTGGTCAGCCCGTTCTGCTTTGGTACGACTGGGCGCTCTGTTACGACAACCTGCACCTCAACGCCGCGGGAATTGAGGTCTACATGAAGCGGCTGGCCCAAGATATTCGTCCTCTGATTTCAGCGGTTCCTCAAAGCCGCCATTGACGGGAGGCAGGCCATAAACCGTGGGTTTGACCCCGACTATTCGCCCGCTTAGGATCGAATCTGGCGCTGATTCTGGCCAAAAATCTGGCCGCTTGCGAGCACCTCTTTCGTCCACGACGCCAATCACGCGGGAGCAGTCTTGTTGACCGGGTCACAGCACGATCAGGAGACGCTCCAAGCCTACCTGCAGCTCGATGCGCCGGCTCGCCGGCCGCGGTTCGCGGAATTCCTGGGCGCGCTCAAG
The DNA here is from genome assembly GCA_035623955.1 of Planctomycetaceae bacterium. GTDB lineage: Bacteria > Planctomycetota > Planctomycetia > Planctomycetales > Planctomycetaceae > DASPSM01. Next base: position 3,878 of record DASPSM010000392.1, on the reverse strand, counting down.
GCAGTCTCTCAGCAGGAAGGTCCTGCCGCCGCGCGCTCCTGGGCGGCTCGGGCGGCCAGTCCGTTGTTGGACTACTCCTCTTTGCTGAAGCTCCGACGCTTCCTGGTCGCCGATAATCCGAACGGAAGTTCGAGCCGAGTTACCCGGCTGGCCATACTCGGCGGCCCAACCACAATTCAGCTTCGGCAACTCATCGAGGTGTTCCTCGCCGGTGAGGGGATAGCCGCAGAGATCTATGAGGCCGAATACGGACTGTTTCGGCAGGAGATCCTGACTCCGGGCTCCGGCCTGGACGCTTTCGCGCCGGAGATCGTCTTTCTGGCGACCGGAGCGCGGGACGTCACTCGCCTGCCACCAATTGATGCGGACCACGCGGCGGTCGACCAGTTTGCCGATCAAGAGCTGGCCGAATGGACGCGGCTTTGGAAGACGGCTCAATCCCGCTGGAACGCCGCGCTCATTCAAAACAATTTCGAGTGCGCGACCGGTGGCGTTTGGGGCCATTACGCGGTGCGGCACCCCGGCGCGCGCGAGAACTATCTGGCTCGCCTCAACCGGATGCTGGCCGAGCAAGCTCCGGCGTTCGTCGCCCTGCACGATTTGAACGGCTTATCCGCGGAAGCAGGCGCCGCCGGTTGGTTCGATCCGCGGTTCTATTACGAATTCAAAATGCCCTGTGGAGCCGAATGCCTGCCCGGCTACGCGCACAGCGTCGTGTCGCTGATCCGATCAATGCTAGGACGCAGCAAGAAGGTTTTGGCCCTCGATCTGGATAACACGCTGTGGGGCGGCGTCGTCGGGGACCTGGGGCCGGGGGGAATCAAGTTCGGCCAAGGTTCCGGAGAAGGGGAGGCGTTCCTGGCGTTTCAGCAGTACGCGAAGGAACTCTTGCAGCGGGGAATCGTCCTGGCCGTCTGCTCCAAGAACGATCCCGAAAGAGCCCGCGAACCGTTCGAGAAGCGGGCCGATATGGTCCTGCGGATGTCCGACATTTCTGCCTTCGTCGCCAACTGGGACAACAAGGCCGACAACTTGCGAGTGATTGCCGATCGGCTGGAGCTGGGGCTCGATTCGATCGTCTTCGTGGACGACAACCCGGCCGAGCGGGCACTCGTCCGTCGATTCGTGCCGCAGGTCGCTGTGCCCGACATGCCGGAGGACCCGTCCGGATACATCGCGGCCCTCGCGCGGCACCGGTACTTCGAGATGGCGTCGTTCACTCGGGAGGATTCGGCCCGCGTCCGCTACTACTCCGAGAACTCGCGCCGCAAGGAGTTAGCTGCCAGCGCCCCCGATCTGGAGACATTTTTGACTTCATTGCGGATGAAGATGAAGGTCGAGCCGATCAACGACCTGAACATCGAACGCTCGACGCAGCTGGTCAACAAGTCGAACCAGTTCAATCTGACGACGCGGCGCTATACGCTGGCGGAAGTTCGGGGCCTGGTTGAAAGTCGCGATTGGCAGACGCGCACCTTCAGCCTTCGGGACGAGCTGGGCGACAACGGACTGATCAGCGTGATTCTGCTCCGCAAGCAGGGAGACGCTCTGGCGATCGATACGTGGATCATGAGTTGCCGCGTGCTGCAGCGGGGCGTGGAGCAGTTCGCGCGGAACGAAGTGGTCGACTTGTGTCGATCCGAGGGCTGCTCGCGGCTGTTGGGGACGTACATCCCGACGGCCAAGAACTCGCTGGTCGTCGACCATTATGCGAAACTGGGCTTTTCGCCGGCGGGGTCGGACGGAGCCACGACCTTTTGGGAGCTGCGGGTCGAGGGGAACGTCCCTTTGAAGCACTTTATCGAGAGGGATGAATCCATTGCGTGACATCCGTGCCGAGCTGCAAGAGATTTTTCGCCAGGTCTTCGACGATCCAACTATCGTGCTCAAGGACGACCTGACGGCCGCCGACATCGAGGGCTGGGACTCGGTGACGCACATCGATCTGTTGATCGCCGTCGAGCGGGCCCTGGGAATCAAGTTCGCGACAGCGGAAATGTCGCGGCTGAAAGAGCCGGACCAGAACATTGGCTCGTTCATCCGGCTGATCGAAAGCAAGCTCGGCACAGGTTGAGAAGTCGCGATGGCCGTTTGTTCTCTGGGCTTTTTGTTCTTTTGCGGCGCTGCGGTGATCGTATTTCACCTCGCGCCCGGCAAATGGCTGCGGCAGGTGATTCTGGCGGGCACGAGCGCCCTGTTTCTCGCTCCGCTCGTTCCCGACCTGCGCAGCTGGGAATGGTTCGCCACGGTGCTGGCAGGCACCTACCTGGCGTTGGTCGTGGTGCGCGCGAGGCCGCGCGGGGCCTACGTTGCGATCGCGGCGACGCTGGTGCTCGTGCTCTATTTGTACCTCAAAAGGTATACGCTGCTCGCCGACTTCATTCCGTTTCCGCTCGCCTGGGACTTGCGGCTGCATCCGGTCGAGCTGGTCGGCCTGTCGTACATGCTGTTTAAGTTCCTCCACATGCTCGTCGATCAGTGGCAGGGGCAGCTGGCACCCTTCAATTTATGGACCTATCTGAACTACCAGTTGTCGTTTTTCACGATCACCGCCGGCCCGATCCAGCGCTACAACGATTTCCTTCGTTATTGGGAGGAAATGGATCTGCAGCCGAGCGAGACCCGCGAGAGCCTGCTCTATTGGATCCGCATCCTGACCGGAATGATCAAGGTCGGCGTGCTGGGCGCCTATGCGGAATGGGCCTTCAACGCCGCCAATCGAGCGCATCTGGTGCCGACTTTGTCGGAAGCGATGGTTTGCCTCTACGCCTATCCGGTTTACCTGTACTTCAACTTTTCGGGGTACACCGACATCGTGCTGGGAGCGGGCGGCTTGCTGGGGTTTCGCCTCCCGGAAAATTTCAACCGCCCCTGGCTATCGCGGAATGTTTTGGACTTCTGGGACCGCTGGCACATCACGTTGACCCACTGGATCCGCGATTACATCTTCATGGCCAGCTACAAAGTCGCGGCGACCAAGTTTCCGGGGGGCGCCCGCTATTGGAGTTATGCGCTCTTGTTTTTCGCGCTCTTCGTGGCCGGCGTCTGGCACGGAACGACGGACGGGTTCGTTATGTTCGGAGCACTCAACGGATTGGGAGCGGCGGCGACCCGGGCCTACGGCGACGTGCTCCGGGCAACGCTGGGGCGACAGCGGCTGCATGCGTATCTTAAAAACCCGACCGTGCGGCTGATTGCCATTGTCGTAACGCTGCACTACGTCTGCGTGTGCCAGCTCTTCTTTGCAACCGACCTCGATCGGGCGCTGCAGGTTCTCGGGGGCGCCGCCAGCGGGCTTGTTCATTTACCGGGTGCGCTGCTGCACTATTCGTGGGAAGGCCCGGCGGTCGTGCTCGTCGCGGCAGCTGTGGTCCTGACGCTCTTGTGGAAGTCCGACCTCGCCGGCTCTTTCGTCCAGCGGATTGCTCTGCGGATCGGGCAACGAAACGGGTGGCTTTCGGCCATTCTATGCGTCGAATGCGCGTTCGTCGCCGGCATGTTCTTTGTCGATTGGGCATTTCAACAGGAACCGCCTCCGGTCCTCTACATGGCGTTCTGACACCTGCCGATGCCGATTTGCTCGTTCGCCTTCCTGCTCTTTTGCGGCGCCGTGGTGATCGTGTTTCATCTGGGTCCGAGCAGGCGGCTTCGGCAACTCGTCCTGACGTTCGTGAACGCCGGATTCCTCGTTCCGCTGATCCCGAATCTGCGGAGCGGGGCGTGGCTTGCCGTCACGCTGGCGGCGACATACCTGGCGCTCGTGACGGTTCGCACCTGGCGGCGGGGCGCGATCGTCGGCGTGGCGGCGACGCTGGTTGTGCTTTTGTACCTGTATCTCAAGCGGTACGCGTTCGTTGCCAGCCTGGTCCCTATGCCGT
>DASPSM010000371.1:0-14776 GCA_035623955.1 Planctomycetaceae bacterium | reverse complement strand
TCGATCAACGTGTCGTCGCACATCATCACCGCCCGCTCGACGGCGTTATCGAGCTGGCGGACGTTGCCCTTCCATTGGGCGGCCATCAAGAGGCGAATCGTCTCGCTCGTGGCACCCGTCACGCGCTTGCCCATTGCCCGCGAGTGCTTGCCGATAAAGAAATCGACCAGCTCGGGGACGTCGTCGAGCCGGTCGCGCAAAGCCGGGATGTGAATCTTCACTCCGTCGAGACGGTAGAAGAGATCTTCCTGAAAGCGGCTGTCGGCGACTTCGCGCATCAGGTCGCGCGTCGTCGAGGCGATGATGCGGGCTTGCACGCGGACCGTCTCGGAGCCACCGACCGGCATGATTTCGCCGTATTCGATCGCCCGCAGGAGTTCCGACTGGGTGCCGAGCGGCAACTGCGAGACTTCGTCGAGAAATACCGTTCCTTCGCCCGCGTGGCGGAAGATCCCCTGGCGATCGCTGCCGGGACCAGTGCTGGAGCCAAAGAGCTGCGTCTCCAACAGCTCGACGGGCCGAGTGCCGCAGTTGACCGCGAGGAACTTGTCGTCCCCCTTCGGGCCGGCGGCGTGGATCGCGCGGGCAAAGAGTTCTTTGCCGGTCCCCGTTTCGCCGACCAAAAGCACGTTGGAGTTGGTTACCGCGACCTTGCGGATCGTCTCCTGCAGGTCGGCCAGCACCTTGCTCGAGCCGACGATCTGGTCGAAGTCGCCGCGGCGTGCCAGCTCGCGGCGCAGCACCTGGTTCTCGATGTAGAGCTGTCGATAGCGGTAAAGCCGGTCGAGCTTGTTGGCGAGATCCTCAAAGATCACCGGCTTGACGAGGTAATCAAAGGCCCCCGCCTTGAACGCTTCGACCGCGTTTTCAACCGTGGCGTACGCCGTGATCACCAGCACCGACGTTTCGAGATTCACTTGCTGCAGCCGCCGCAAGAGGGCGATCCCGTCTCCGTCGGGGAGTTGCACGTCGCAGATCGCGACATCGAAATCGCGCTGGCGGGCCAGCTTGAGCGCGTCGGCGACGGTCCCGGCGTCGGCCACCCAATACCCCTCGCCCGTGAGGAATTCCCGCAGCGTCGTGCGGATGATCTCCTCGTCCTCGACGATCAGGATCGAGCGGCTCGATTTCACAGGTCGCGGATGCCGAAGCTGGTCAGAGACGGGAAAGGAAGTTGCCACGGTTAAGATCGCTCAAAAGTGCTCAATAAATAAACTGCTCAGTAATTGAATCTCAGGTCGCGGAGACTTCTTCGGTTGAGGTGGCCAGGGCCGGCGGAACGTCGGGCCAGTTGCGGACGTTCTCGCACGTCACGAAGACCGTGAACGTTGTTCCTTCGGACGACGTCTGGGTCAGCTCGATCCGTCCCTCGCCCGATTCTTCGAGGATATTGCGGCAGACGAACAGCCCCAAGCCGGTTCCGGTTTCTTTGGTGGTGAAATAGGGCTGAAAGATGGAGGCCTGATCGGTCTCGGGGATGCCGGCGCCGTCGTCGCGGACCGCCACTCGAATCCAGCCCTCCTTCAGCTCGGTGGTCAGCTCAATCGTTCCCCCTTCCTCGGTGGCGTCGAGCGAGTTGAGCACAAGGTTCAAAAAGACCTGCACCAACTGGTCGCGGACCACGCGAAGCTTGGGAAGCCCCTCGGCGTACCGGGTGACGATCCGCTTGCCCTTCTTTCGCTTGTAGTATTTCGCGATGTTGAGAGCGGCGTCGAGGACTTCGTGGATATCGCACAGCCGCCGTTCTTTGGTCGCGGGCCGGCTGAAAGCCACGAGCTCGCGGAGCGTGCGCTGGATGCGGCGGAGCTGGTCGTCGACCATCGCCAACCGCTCTCCCGTGTACGAGTCATTCTGGCGCCGCTTGAGCATTTGCACGAGCGAGCTGATCGCCGCCAGCGGGTTGCCGACTTCGTGGGCGATGCCGGCGGCCAGCAGTCCGAAGGCTGCTTGCTTCTCCTGCTGGACGAGCTGCGCCTGCGACTCCTGCAGTTCCAGCGTCCGCGTGCGAATCCGCTCTTCCAACAGTCTCTGATTTTCCTGCAGCTCCGCGTTGAGTTCGCCGAGCCGCCGGCTGGTTGACTTCAAGAGGTTCGACAGCGCCATGCTGCCCCACGTCCCCCAGCCAAGCAGGATCAGCGTGAGGACCAGGGTCGTCGTGTCGTGGCGGCGACTGAATTCGGGGCTGAGCGTCAGAAAGCAGAAGCTGATCGCGTGCATCGCAAACGTCGTGTAAGTGATCGCCGACGAATGCCGGATCGCACACACGAGCAGCGACAGGAAGTAATAAAAACGGAATGGGCTCTCGACGCTGTGGTGGTCGAAGTAGCACAACAGGCCGATGAACACCGCTTCCATCGAAGAGATCGCGAGCGGGAACCGGGCCAAAAAGACCTTGCCGCGCAGGCTCCAGACGGTGTCGATCATCGCGTAAAGGGCACCCAGCGTTAGAATGGCGTTGAGCACCAGGCGGTTGCCGGGATCGCGATCGACGAAGTTCACCAGCACGTAGCCAACGCACAGACCAAACCAGCGAATCCGGACCGTCACCGTTTCGGCGGCGAGATCCCACTGGCTTTTGTCGCGCTCGACTTCGGGACGGCTCACGGCTGCGTTCGGGCAAGGGGAGGGGAATCGGTTCGTGTCCGACTCCGATTATAGAGCCGGCGAACCGTCGCTGGGGAGTCGGCGCGAAGGGCTGCCTTTGACATAACAAATTGCCTCTCCCTACGATACGTACGCAGTTCGGAGGCCGGCCCGACGGAACAGGGTAAAGAGACCTTTGCGCGCTTGCCGATAAAATGGATTACGCAGCCACGGAAGACTTTGTCGCCTGGGCAGGGACGAAGCGGCTCGAAGGCCCCCTCGCGCAAGTCGCTTTGGAGCCGGAGGCCCTCGCCTTTCCCAGTGCGCTCCTACGGTTTTGAGGCTGTCGATGGTGAGCCTGTCGGGGTCGAGCCGGCCGCATTGAGCCTGTCAGGTGAGCCTGTCTTTGGGGGGAAGACAGAGTCCCATGCGAATCGTCATCGCGACTTCGGAGGCGGTCCCGTTCGCAAAAACGGGCGGGCTGGCGGACGTCGCGACGGCGCTGGCCACCGCGCTCACCGAGTTGGGACACAGCGTTTGGCTGGTGCTCCCCCACTATCCGCAGGCAATGAGCCACAGCGCCTTGTCGAACGGCATCGGCGTCGAGCCGACGGGCGTTCACCTGGAAGTGCCGATCGGTGCGCGGCACGTTTCCGGCGGGGTGTTGCGGGCTCGTTTGCCCGGCTCGGCCGTGACCGCGCTCTTGATCGATCAGCCCGGCTATTATGACCGGCCCGGGCTCTATCAATCCGGCGGATCCGATTTCCGCGACAACTGCGAGCGGTTCGTGTTTCTCAGCCGGGCCGTCGTTGCGCTGGCTCAACAACTTCGTTTGCGGCCAGACGTCATTCATGCGAACGACTGGCAGACCGGTTTGATCCCCGCTCTCTTGGCGATCGAGGGACGGGCGCCGAACACCCTGGAGAGCGTCGCATCGGTGTTCACGATCCACAACATGGCCTTCCAGGGGCTCTTCTGGCACTGGGACATGCTGCTGACCGGGCTGGATTGGAAGTATTTCAACTGGAAGCAGATGGAGTTCTACAACCAACTCAACCTGTTGAAGGCGGGAATCGTCTTTTCGGACGTGATCACCACCGTCAGCCCCACTTACTCGCACGAGATCCAAACGCCGGAATTCGGCTACGGCCTGGACAGCACGCTGCGATCGCGCCGCGACGATCTGGTCGGCATCCTCAACGGCGTCGACACCAGGATCTGGAACCCGCAGGCAGATTCGACTCTGGCGGCAAACTATTCGATCGCGGACGTCGAAGAGGGAAAGCGGGCCTGCAAGCGGGCGCTGCAAGGCGAATTCGGCTTGCCGACCCGGGAGGACGTGCCGCTCGTCGCGATGGTGACACGGCTCACGGATCAAAAAGGTCTCGACCTGCTTCAGCAGGCGGCCGATCAGTTTTGCGCGCGCGATGTGCAGCTGTGCGTGCTAGGCAGCGGCGAGGCGCGATACGAAGGTTGGCTGAGGGAGCTGGCGCAGAAACTTCCGACCAAGGTGGCCGCCCGCATCGGCTTCGACGACGCGCTGGCCCATCGCATCGAAGCGGGGGCCGACCTGTTCCTGATGCCGAGCCGGTTCGAGCCCTGCGGCCTCAACCAGATGTACAGTCTGATCTATGGAACCGTGCCGATCGTGCGAGCAGTGGGCGGGTTGGCCGACTCGGTCGTCGACGCCAGCCCGCAAAACCTCGCGCACGGCACCGCGACTGGCTTTTGTTTCACCGATTACTCGGCCGACGCGATGATGCAGGCCGTCGACCGGGCCCTCGCCTTGTTTGCCGACAAGCTCGAGTGGACGCGCCTGATTCGCGCCGGCATGAACCAGGATTGGAGCTGGCGCCACAGCGCCCTGCAGTACGTCCGCGTTTACGAGAGGGCGCTTGCCAAGCGGCGGGCCGCGCTTGCCGCACCCGAAATCTCCCAAGCGACAGTCGCCATCTGACAAACCAGAACTCGCATGCAACCCGTCACCGTAGCCTTCTTCTGGCATCAGCACCAGCCGTACTACCCGGACGACGTCAGCAACGAAACGCTGATGCCGTGGGTGCGGCTGCACGCCACCAAGGACTACTACGGAATGGCGCTGCACCTCAAGGAGCTGCCCGAGTTTCGCTGCACGATCAACCTCGTCCCCAGCCTGTTGATTCAGCTTCAGGCCTACACGGCAGGGCGCAGCGACCGGCATCTGGACGTTTCTCGGCTGCCGACCGACGGAATGAGCGAGGCCGACGTCCGGTATCTTCTCGACAATTTCTTTCTGGCCAACGTCGAGAGCATGATCCGCCCTTACGAGCGGTATCACGAGCTGTATCTGCGGCGCGGGTTCGGCACCGATCCGGTCGAGAACGCCATCTCCCGCTTTTCGCCGCGCGATCTGCGCGACTTGCAGGTGTGGAGCAACCTCACCTGGATCCACGAACTCGTTTTCGACCAGGACCCGGAGTTGCGGGAGTTCCGAGCGAAAGGGCGCGGCTACACCGAAGGCGAGAAGGCGTGGCTGCTCGACAAGCAGAAAGCCATCGTCGACGCCGTGATTCCGCTGCACAAGGAACTCGCGGCCAGCGGCCAGATCGAGCTGACCACCACGCCGTTTTATCACCCGATTCTGCCTCTCTTGTGGGACAAGCGCTGTGCCCGCCAGGCGATACCTGGCTGCGCGCTGCCCAAGCATTTGGAGAGTTACCGCGACGACGCGCAAATCCACCTGCGCCGCGCCGTCACGCAGCATAAGGAGCTTTTCGGCCAGGTACCGGTCGGCATGTGGCCGTCCGAAGGTTCCGTCTCGCAGGACATCATCGCGCCGATTGCCGAAGTGGGCATCGAATGGATCGCAACCGACGAAGAGATCCTCTCGGAATCGACCAACGGCTGGATCTCGCGCGACGGGCAGGGGCACATGCGGCATCCCGAAATGCTCTACCGCCCCTGGCGCGTGGACAGCGGCGACAAGTCGCTGCACATCATCTTTCGCGACCACGCCCTCTCGGACTTGATTGGTTTCCACTACCAGCGGAGCGATCCGGAGCACGCCGCCTGGGACATGGTCAGCAAGTTTCTGGCGATCGGCCGCGCGGTCGAGGCGAACAACGCCGGACGCGGCGCGCTCGTCCCGGTGATTTTGGACGGCGAGAACTGTTGGGAGTATTACCCCGACGGAGGCGTGCGCTTCCTCCGCGCGCTGTACAAGAACTGCATCCAGAATCCGCAAATCCGACCCCAGCGCGTCCGCGACTACCTCAAAGAGCAGCCCGCGGGGGACCGTATTTCAAACCTGTTTGCCGGGAGCTGGATTTCCCACAATTTCGCGATCTGGATCGGTCACCACGAGGACAACACCGCCTGGGACCTGTTGCACCAGACCCGTGACTTCTTGAAACAGACCGAGGCCGAGGGGAAGGTGCCCAGCGAGGCCCTGGGACTGGCCTGGAAGGAGCTGTTCATCGCCGAGGGGAGCGACTGGTATTGGTGGTATGGCGACGATCATTCGTCCTCACAGGACGCGCTCTTCGACGAGCTGTTTCGCAAGCACCTGCAGAACGTCTACACCCGCCTCGGCGCACAGCCTCCCAACGTGCTCAAACACCCGATCAAGCGGCTGCAGCGCCGGGCGCTGCACACCAAGCCGACTGGATTCTGCCCCGTGAAAGTGGACGGCCGCCGGACGTACTTCGAGTGGATCTGTGCCGGGCACTATATCTGCGGCAGCGAGCGCGGGACGATGACCAAAGTGACGCTCGGGGTCTTCCGGGACATCTATTTCGGGTTCGACGCCCAGCGGCTTGCGATCCGCATCGACACGCCCCGCTATGCGCGCGAAGACCTCGAACAGCTGGACGAGATCCGGGTCCGCTTTGTCGAACCTTCGGGGATGGAGATTCGCGTCGCCGGGCTCAAGCAGCACGAAGCCAAGGCCAAGCTCTACCGGGAAGACAAGGTGATCGCCAAGGCCACGATCGAACTGGCGATCGATCAGATCCTGGAACTGGCCGCCCCCTTTGCCGACCTGGGGCTGGCCCCCGAATCGACGATTCAAATGTACGTGGAGGCGGTCGCGAAAAAGCAAAGCGTCGATCGCGCGCCGCAGGAGGGAGTGCTCGAAATGGTCGTGCCCTCCCCCGACTTCGAACGGATCATGTGGCAGGCGTGATGACTACGCTTGATAATCGCGCTTTAATGAGAGTGATGCACGATGCCTGAACTCAGAAAAGACCCCATCGTCGGACGCTGGGTCATTTTGGCGCCGGACCGCGCCAAACGACCGGAGGATTTTTCGGCCGAGCTCCGCGCGACCCGCGGCGGTTTCTGCCCGTTTTGCGAAGGGCACGAGGATGCGACCCCGCCGGAAATCCTGGCGTATCGGCATCCCGGGACCGAGCGGAACAATCGCGGCTGGCGGACGCGCGTGGTCCCCAACAAGTTTCCTGCGCTGCAGGTCGAGGGAAATCTCGACAAGCGAGGGGACGGCATTTACGACCTGATGAACGGCGTCGGCGCCCACGAAGTGATTATTGAATGCCCGAATCACGAATCGAACATGTCGCACCTCTCGGTCGACAACATTCGCGAGGTGCTCTGGGTCTATCGGGATCGGCTGGTCGACCTCAAGCGCGACCCGCGGCTGGTGCACGGCCTGATCTTCAAGAACCAGGGGGCCCCGGCGGGGGCGTCGCTCGAGCACGCCCACTCGCAGCTGATCGTGACGCCCGTCGTGCCGATCTCCGTCTGGGAGGAAATGACCGGATCGCTCGAGTTCTTCAACTACCGGGGCCGCTGCATCTATTGCGACATGGTGCAGCAGGAACTGGCCGCGGGGAGCCGCGTCGTGCTCGATACGCGGAGTTTCCTGGTGCTGGCCCCCTTCGCCAGCCGTTTTCCGTTCGAGACGTGGATCATTCCCAAGCAGCACTCCAGCCAGTACGAGAACATTCCGCGGCAGGGGATCGAAGACCTGGGGGTTGTGTTGCGCTCGGTGCTGCGGAAGCTCGAGTTCGCTTTGGACGACCCGCCTTACAACTACGTCTTCCACACGGCCCCGTTCGACGCTAAAGAGCTCCCCCATTACCATTGGCATATCGAGATTTTTCCCCGGCTGACCCGCGTGGCCGGCTTCGAATGGGGAAGCGGCTTTTACATCAACCCCGTCATGCCCGAGGAAGCTGCGTCGTTCTTGCGCGACGCCGAGGAGGAAATCGCGGTCCGCAAGCCGGCGGTGGCCGCAACGTCTGCCTGATCGGCACCGAAGGAGCGTCAGGCGCGGTTTTCGCATTACGCACGAGCGGGAGCCTTTTCAGTCGAATGTCAGCGCGATTTGATGGAACGAAAGGGGCGTTCCCGAAAGGTCCCAACCAAGGAAGGCTCCGACCAGGGAGGTTTGCCTGAATGACTGGATGTCTGCGTCTGGCGCTGGCCATTCATATTCATCAGCCGATCGGCAATTTCGACGGCGTCTTCCAGGACGCCTATCGCGACAGCTACGCGCCGTTCCTCGAGGTTCTTCGCGCGAATCCGAAGATCCCGGTCAGCCTGCACGTCTCCGGCAGCTTGATGGAGTGGCTGGTCGAGGCGCATCCCGAGTACATCGACGGCGTTCGCGAATTGGCCGAGCGGGGCCAGGTCGAGCTGGTGGGGGGGCCCTTCTACGAGGCGATCCTGGCCGGCATTCCTTCGCACGACCGCATCGGGCAGATTGCCGCCTTTTCGCGATACCTCGAGCAGCTCTTCGGCGTCAAAGTTCGCGGCATGTGGATGCCCGAGCGGGTCTGGGAGCAGAACTTCACCGGCGACATGACGCGGGCGGGGATCGAATATACGGTTCTCGACGATCATCACTTCAAAAGCGCCGGCCTGCGCGACGAGCAGCTTCACGGCTATTACCTCTCAGAAGACGAGGGCCGCCTGCTCAAGATCTTCCCCGGCAGCGAAAGGCTCCGGTACACCATCCCCTTTCAAGAACCGCAGGAAACGATCCGTTACCTCCGCGAAATCGCGGAAAGGCATCCCAATCCCGTCGTCTGCTTTGGCGACGACGGGGAAAAGTTCGGCACCTGGCCGGGAACGAAAAAACACGTCTACGAAAATGGCTGGTTGACGCGGTTCCTGAAAGCGCTCCTGGACAACGGCGACTGGCTGAAGCTCTGCACCCTGAGCGAAGCGGTCGACAACGTGCCTCCGGTCGGCATGATTTATCTGCCCGACTGCAGCTATCGCGAAATGACCGAATGGGCGCTCCCGGCCGATCGCCTCGCGGAATTCGAGGCCCTGGCCAAGCGCAAGCAGCACGACCCCGACTGGCAGGCCCTGCGTCCGTACATTCGCGGCGGCACCTGGCGGAATTTCCGTGTGAAGTACCCCGAGGCCAACGAGATGTACACGCGGATGCTGCAGGTCAGCCAGCGACTGCAGCAGGTCACCTCCGAAGAGGAGGACGTCGAGCGACCGCACTTCATCAACCAGGCGCGCACCGAGCTGTACCGTGGGCAATGCAATTGCTCGTACTGGCACGGGGCCTTCGGAGGGCTCTATCTCCCGCACCTGCGGCACGCGGTCTACAACCATTTGATTGCCGCCGACACGCTCTTGGAATCGGCGATTGCCCGTCCGGTGCGCTGGGTGCAGATCGACGCCGACGACTACAATCTCGACGCCCGCAAGGAAATCCGCATCGCCGGCGATCGGCTCGTCGCGTTTCTTGCACCGAGCCGCGGTGGTCATCTTTACGAACTCGACGTGCGCGGCGTGAAGGTCAATTTGCTGGGCACGCTCAACCGCCGGCCCGAGGCTTATCACGAAGTCGTCCGCCAGGCGGCCCATTCGCAGCACGATCCCAACTCGGTCGCCAGCATCCACGACGCCGTCCGTTTCAAACAACCCGACCTCGACCGGATGCTGGTCTATGACAACTGGCCCCGCAAGAGCCTCGTCGACCATTTCTTACCGCCCAATATCGATCCGGCCGCGTTTCGAGACGGCGAGGGCGAAATCGGCGACTTTGTGCTGGGCGTCTACGAGACCAGGCTGCGGCGCCCGGCCGGACGCGTCGAGGCGGTGCTGGCTCGCGACGGGCAGGTCGGCTCGCATCGTATTCGGCTCGAAAAGTCGATCGCGCTGGAGGCAGCGACCGGGAATCGGCTCGACATTCGCTACGAACTGTCGAATCTGCCGCCGGGAGAGCGGTTTCATTTTGCGGTCGAGTTCAACTTCGCCGGCCTGGCCGCCGGCGCATCGGACCGCTACTTCTACGATGGCAACGGCCGCCAGCTCGGGCCGCTCGAGTCGGTCCTGAATCTCAAACAATCCGAGCGGATCGGCCTGGTCGATGAGTGGCTGGGAATCGACGTGGGCCTCGAGGCGTCGTTGGCGACGGATATTTGGACGTTTCCAATCCAAACCGTGAGCCAGTCCGAAGGCGGGTTCGAACTGGTGCATCAATCGAGCGCGGTCGTGCCGCACTGGGATTTCCTCGCCGGCCCGGAAGGTCGTTTCCGCGTCGAGTTGTCGCTGACGCTCGACACATCCGCAGCGCAGGCCCGCGAACTTTCGAAGGCCGCGGTCGCAACGACCTAGTGCGACGACGCCGCGAATCGTCATCGTTCCGCGCGACGCAAATCACGCATCCGCATGCGCGGCGGCCGCGGCAGGTGCTGCCGGGCCCCCATTGTCGGAAGGTGCGGTGGACGATGTCGGCGCAGCGGCAGCCGGCGTGTCGAGCAGTTTGTTCGTCACGCGATTAAGACCCACCTGGGGCGCGGCCAGAGGGTCGCTCGCCGCTTGGGGCCGCTCGTCCAGTCGCATCGGCAGGCGGACCGTGAAGGTGCTCCCTTTGCCGAACTCGCTGACCAGCGAGACCTCGCCCCCGAGCAGCTTTGACAGCTCTTTGACGATCGAAAGCCCCAGGCCCGTGCCGCCATATTCCCGCGTGATGGCGTCGCTTTGACCCGGCACGGTGTGTCCCTGGCGGAACTTCTCGAAGATCATCGCCTGCTCGTCGAGCGGGATGCCGATCCCCGTATCTTCCACGACGATCTCGAGGAAGACGTCGTCGATGCGGGCAGCGCGCAGACGCACGCGTCCCCCCTCGGGCGTGAACTTGATCGCGTTGGAGAGCAGGTTGTCGAGGATTTGCTGAATCTTGACCGAGTCCTGCACCAAGAGCGGGATCTGCGGATCGACGTCGAACGACAGATCGATGTTCTTCTTCTCCGCCATCGGATTGAGCGAATTGACCTGCCGCTCGATCAGGTCGGCGAGTGAACATTCGACGATCTGCAGCTCCATCCGGCCGCTCTCGATCTTCGCCAGATCCAGAAGGTCGTTGATCATCGCCATCAGGCTCTTGCCCGAAGTCTGGATGTTTCGGACAAATCTCTGCTGCTTGTCGGTAATGTTGTCGGCGCGGGCGAGGATATCGCTGAAACCCAGAATGCTATTGAGCGGCGTTCGCAGCTCGTGGCTCATCGTCGCCAGAAAATCGTCCTTGAGCTTGTTCAACTCGTAGAGCCGCAAGTTGACTTGCGCGAGCTGATCGACCTTGGCATCGAGATCGGTGTTGACCGCGCGCAACTCGTCCTGCACGGCCACGAGGTGCCGCAGCATGCGATTGAAGGCGTGGCTCAGCTCCTCGAATTCGTCACCGGTGCGGATGTCGGCCCGCTGCTCGAGGTTGCCGCGGGCGACCTGATCGCTGACGTCCTTGAGGTGCAGCACGGGCTTGACGATCACGTACCGCACGATAGCGTAAGCGGCGAGCATGGCGAGAAACGCCGTGCCGATCGCCGTCGCCAGCAGAATCGCGTTGTTCCGCGCGACGGCCTCGCGAGTCGCCTTGAGGGGCAGCGTGATTTTCAACACGCGCATCAGGTCTCCCTCGTTGATGTTCGCGTCGCCCGCGACCTGGTCGCGGTGGCACTTCACGCACGAGGCCTTCTGGGCATAGATCGCTGCAAAGTACTGGTACTCTCCGCGCTCTTTGTCGGTGCGTTGGTATTCGGGGGCTCCCTTGAGGATTGCTTCGAGCGCGTCCCAATCTTCCGGCTCGCTCGGGCGGGACTCGGGTTCGGAGCTGACGACGTTGCGTCGTTGAGAATCCGGCTTGAAGAAGCGGTATGGATATTCGGCCTCGTCGCCGCGCATGTCCTCGATGACCCGCTGCATCGCGTCGAGCGTCTCGGCCGGCTCGAGTTTCTTGATGTGCTTTTCGAGCAGGATCGGGAAGATGAGCTTCTGGGCCTGCTTCGGATTCTGCTCGTAAACCAGGTCCGAAGTCAGCCGGGCATAAACGTAGAAACTGGCCGTGATCAATAACAGCAGGCTGCCGCCGAAGAGATAGCGGCTCTTTCGCTCGAGGCTCGTTTCCCCCAACAGGCGTTTGACGGTGCGATACGACATGGCGATTACGTGTTACTACACCATTTCCGGCCCGTTTGCGTAAGGTCAATTCACAGCGACCAGACGCTGGGTCCAATCGCGGCGCAAACTCACCGGCGCTGGCAGTGCGGACAGTAAAACGTCGATCGCTGGGCCTGAACGATTCGCCGGATCGGGGTCTTCCTGCACGTCGGGCAGATTTCGCCGGCGCGGCCGTACGCGCGATGCTTGCTTTGATAGCGTCCGTTCTCGTTCAAAGCCGTGCGATAGGTGGCGTCGCCCAGGGTCGAGCCCTCGTCGCGGATTGCTTCTTCGAGCACTCTGCGGGAGGCGTCACAAATCCGGCGAATTTCGTCCGGCTTGAGCCGGCGCGCGGGCCGCGCCGGATGGATCTTTGCCTCGTGCAGAATCTCGCTGGCGTAGAGGTTGCCGATGCCGGCCGCCGCCCGCTGGTCAAGCAGCAGCACCTTGATCGGTCGCGCGGTCTTCCGGCAGCGCTCTTTCCAGGCGTCGAGGTCCATCTCGAGGGCGTCGGGGCCAAGCACCTTTTCGGAGAGCGTTCGCTCGATTTCCCCGGGGCCGTACAGGCGAATTGTTCCCAGCCCGCGGCGGTCCCAAAACCAGACCGAGTTGTATTTCGCCTGGCCGGCAAACTTCCATTCAATCCGCAGATGGACCGAGTCCGGCGGATCCGATAGCAGCATCAAACCGGTCATCCTCGGCTCGATCACGACTGACGAGCCGTCCGAGACGTCGAGCACAACCCGCTTTCCAAGCCGGCGAACCGAATCAATGCGGCGCGAGACGAGGCGTTTGGCGAGAAGTTCGAATCGCGGCCGGATCGATATGGGCTTGCAGGAACAGGGACAGCGCACCACCGATTGCACCGTCCGCCCTTCGACGAAAGGGCGGATTCCGCGGACCATCGTTTCGACTTCCGGAAGCTCGGGCATCTTCGGTCATTGTGGTTCTTTTCAGACGATTTTGAAACCTTTGCCGAGCCCGCAGACCGAGGCCAGATTTTGCTGGAAAGCACGTTTCCGTTCGCCGAAAAGCACGTTTCTATGAGTGGGGCCTTTTGAGTTAACGCGCCAGCCAGGTCAGCCCGTTCGCTCGGTGCGACAAATCGAGGCAGTGCGACAAAATCGAGGCATGTCAGACGGGGCAATCCAGATAAACCGGGAAATGTGCTTGACGGAGGATCGGTCGCAGAGGATGCTAGTAGGTAAGTCTTTATGCGCCACTGGCGCTTCGAGCGATGACGCTTGGCTGGGCCGCCAACGTCCCAGACACATTGTCCCACAGACACGTTGTCCCGCAGGGACCGACTCAGCCAGATTTGGAGATGGGGATGTCACGTCGTTCGCCTAAGAATTCTGCCGTCCGGCGGTCGTCTCGTCGGGCTTCCAACCGGGGGCCAATTGTCGCCACGCTCGTCGCCGCAGCCGCAATCGTGGGGCTGATCGGCTACCTGGCGATGCGGCCCGCGCGATCGGTGCCGTCAGCAGCGTCGACGCAGGTCGCCGCGAGCGGGCAGGCGGACGCGTCGACGCAGCCCGCCACTCCTGAAGCCACGCACACTGTCAAATCTGTCCGACCGGAAAAGCCGGCGGCTCATAGCGCTGCCAGGCCCGCGGGCGACGAGCAAATCGTGACCGCGACCAAACCCACTCCGCCAACATCGGCGGCTCCCGCGATGACTGCGGCCGAACGGCGCAATCGCGTCGACGCCCAACTCGCGGCCGGCGAGTTTGGTCCGGCGCTCGAGACCGCCCGGTCGGCGAGCGACACCTCCGAGCGTACGGAGCTTTTGAAATCGATCGCGGCCGCCCAGGCAAAGAGCGGCGACTATGTGGCTGCGGACCGGGCCATCAGCCGCATCCCGATTCCCGAATCGCGCGAACGCGCCAGCGCACAGAACGCCGAGGCTCGCCAGTCGGCCGCCGGTGGCGCCGCGAGTGCCGCGCAGCTGGTCAGCCTGATCAAGACGGTGACCGGAACCGAGTCTGACTGGGAAGACACGGAAGAAGCCAAGAAGAACCCGATTTACTGGCCCCCGGGCATCGAGGTCGATCCGAACGGTTTGCTCCGTGGGCTGACGCACGAAGACAAAGGTCAGACGCTCTCGGGGTTGGGGCACCGGGCTCGCGAAGCCGATCTCAACACCGACATGCGGGCCAAGAGCTCGATGCGGATCGTCTCCTTGACCCGCCTCGAGAAAGAGCTGGCCAAGAAACTCGCCGAAGGTCACGCCGTTCCCGAGACGATGCAGCACCTGGCGGGCCTGACGCAAATCCAATACGTGTTCGTTTATCCCGATCAGCACGAGGTCGTGATTGCCGGACCGGCTGAGGGCTGGAAATACGACTCCCTGGGCCGCGCCGTCGCTCGTGAAAGCGGCCGCCCGAGCCTGTTTTTGGACGACCTGGTCACGGTGCTGCGGACGTTCTCGCCGCGAGGCGCCGGATACTTCAACTGCCAGATCCTGCCCCGCGAAGAGGGCCTCCGCCGCATCCAGCAATTCGTTCAGGAATCGAACTCGCGCGGTCCGATCGACGCTTCGCAGCTGGGCAATTGGACCAAGAAGCTGCAGCAGCAGCTCGGACTGCAGGACGTCGACATCAACGGCGTGCCGCTCGAGTCCCGCATTGCTCAGGTGATTTTCGAGGCGGATTACCGCCTGAAGTTGATCGGCATCGGCAAGCTCCACGCCGGGCACGGCATCCCCAGCTACTTCGACATTCTGCCCAAGGTGGGAGCCGTGAAGGCGACGAATATGGACGCTCTGCGGTGGTGGCTCTCGATGAAATACGAC
>DASPSM010000322.1:0-2142 GCA_035623955.1 Planctomycetaceae bacterium | reverse complement strand
CAGCTCGTGCCGGCCAAGCAAGGGCCGCCCCCGCTCGATGGCAGCCAGAACTGGTGCGATTTTCAGATCGGCCGCCACACGTGGCCCCTTTTGTGTTGCGACTGCCTGCGGCCGACGACGCTCGACCGCGGACATCGCATGAAAGTCAGCACGACGCTGCGGCTGACCATCCCCCGCTGTTCGGATTGCGAGGAGTCCACCCGGCGACGCTATCGACGCCTCTGCTATAACGGCGCGATCGCTGGCATCATCGCGACGGCCGTGATCGTGCTGCCGCTGAATCTCGACTGGCTGGAGTTCAGTCTGATCAGCGCGGGCCTGGTGGTTGTGTCGATCGTGATTAGCATTTTGGTCGCACGCTGGATGACCGCCCCGGCCAAGATCGCCGGCGGAGACCGCTCCCGCGGCGTCGTGCGGCTGCGCTTTCGCAACGCCGACTACGCACGGGCCGTGGCGGAACGCCTGGGAGCGTGACGCGTGGACCTGTCGCGGCTGGATCCTCGCCGGCCACACGCACGGCGGCCAACGCAAGGCTGCCCTTCCTCCCGCCGCCTCTATATCAACCGCGGCCTGGGCTACCTGCAACGCGCGGGAAAATTACGGTGCTCACTCTGGCGGATCGTTGCCTCACGTACTCGGCGTCGGGCCCTGTACGTTGAATCGACCTTCGTAACCCTTTTCCGGGGTGCCATCGACGATCTCAAAGATCAATTGGCAAATCGGCATTCCGACTGCAAGTTTTACGTCCGCAGGGCCGGCGTTCCACATTTCGAGTTGGAGTGGACTGCCCGCAAAATTCGCGTCATCTTTTTTGAAGCCGAAGCCTGCGTGAATCGTCGGAGCGGTTACGTGAACCCCGATTCCCAGACGAGCGAGACTGCTCTTTCCCTCCACGCGCGCGGCGAGCCGAGAACGATGCGGGAGTTGGATCTTTTCTTCGGTCCAACCGAGGATGAAGGCGTGAGACTTGAAAACATAGCCGTCGGCTGGAATACGAACGCTGGTGCAATAGGTCCTTCGGACACTGTCGAAGTCATACTCCGGGTGCGCGGGGCAGACGACGGACTCGACGCCGTGGCGACTAGGCCGGGTCCATTCCACGAGATCCGCTGAAAGGCGCAGGTCAACCGCCGTCGACGAGTAAGCTTCGGCTCGCGGCGGTGGCGAGATTTTTATCGCCTGGCGGTCGATTGCCGCGAGAATCTCGCGGTCCGACAGGATCATGCGAAGGCCTCAATTCGTTCATCGAGTTGCTCGGGCTTGACCCAAATCCGGTTTACTCCAGTTTCTGCTTCGTGCGGCAACTCGATGAGCACTGTCTTGGTCTTCGGATCAATATGAACGATGCCGATTGGCAAAAAGTGATGGCCATTTTTTTCCGTAAGAAAATCGCGCTCGACGCGGATGAAATGCGTGCGGCCATTGTAATCAGCGAAACTGGCAACAACTTCCGACGGTCGCAATCCCTCCGAAACGTGCGTGCAACGGATTTTTGCCATGATTTAGCTCCATCTCCGACAAAATGGCGTCAGCCCCAACATCGATTATCGTGCCCCGCCGACAAACGTGCCAGCAACCGGAACTCGGCGAGGACTTCGTGGCTCAGTAGAAAGCTGGTAAAAGAGATGACATGCACCCGTAGCTCAGGTGGATAGAGCGGCGGTTTCCTAAACCGCAGGTCGCAGGTTCGAATCCTGCCGGGTGTATTTCAAAGCCGAGTCCAAGGTCCAAAGTCCAAGGTTGACCGACTTCGCCGATCGCCCGGCCCTCGGCCGGGTGCACCGCGCACCGCGCAGCGCGGAGGGCGGCATTCAGATGCGAAAAACTGATCTTGGATGAATCGGGCTTTTGTGGCTGAATGGAGATAGGCTCTTTGCCGATGTCGCCTCGCGACGCTGGGCCTGTCGCTCGCGGACCCGAAGTTTCTGCGCGGACGGAAGTTGCGTCTCGGCTCTCAAGCCTTCGGCCCACCGGTCGGAACGATGGGACAAGTTGACCCGCCGGGACCAAATCTTTTGTCCCGGTGGGACGGGACACTTGGCTTTGCCCAAAAAAGGGGACAGACCCCTGACCCGTTGTGGCTGGAAAGCTGGTTTGCCCTTCCGGTAGGGGGTCAGTCCCCGTTTTTGGGCAAAGCCCGGG
>DASPSM010000304.1:0-13410 GCA_035623955.1 Planctomycetaceae bacterium | reverse complement strand
TCCGAGCACGGCCGGCGCCAGGTGGATGGGTTCCGTATAACCGATGATCGGATGCACCAGGATCGCCGACGCCCAGCCCGCGATCCCACCGATCAAGAGCGCTTGCCAGAAAGCGCGAGCTGGGGCGGCGCACCAAACGCTCGCGAAGGTCAACAGACCGGCGGTCGCGGTGGCACCGCCGAAGCCCGCCCGGTCGTGCGCAATCAAGGGAATCAGGCGGGGGTTGATCGCGTCGAGCTCGCTCGCAGTGATTCCCATGAAGCTCAAGTCGGTTGGCACGAACACGTTCGTCATGCCGATCATTTGAATCGTGATGCCCGCACCGATCATCCCTACCGCGGCCGCCAAGAGGCAGGCGCGCCCAATCCCCTGCGATGAGCGCCACGTAACCAATCCTCTGGGTCGAACAAGCGAGAACGAGGCGCCGGTCGGTCGGCGGATCAGGCTTCGCGACAGCCACAAACCGCCGAGAAAGCACGGCAACAATACGAGCGTTGCCGTGCCGTGCCAGGTATCGAGATACCCGTATCCCAAGTAGGTAAGAAAGCTGCCGAAGCCGACGAGTCCGCTCGCCGCCAGAGTCCACCAGGCCCACGCTTCTCCGGCGGCCAACGGGAACTCGGTGAGCCAAAAGTAAAGGACGGCGATCGCGATCAAGCCACCCCCGAAACTCACCCGGTCGTGGAACATGAAGTGCACGATTCGGCATTGGTTGATTCCGCAGAGCTCCTGCGGCGCCATCTGCAGGAACGCGACGTCGTGCGGCAAGAAATGGCCAGTCGACGACTGAAAAAGCGCAAATGCCCCCGAGAGCGCCAGGCAGATGGCTGTGAAGACAATCAACGGTCGCCCATCTCCGACGAGCGCCTCGAACAGGCCGCGCGAGTTTGGATTCATGCGTCGTCAGTCTCGAGCAAAGTTTCGGTCGTGGCGGCTTGCCGACGCCATCCTATCGCCTGGAGGCGCTCCTCCCAACCCGTTAAGATCTCGCACGCCCACTGATTTCAACCGCGACCTGCAGCGGTGACTAGCCGATCAGGAGTGATCAATATGGCGGAGGAGCACCCGAAGATTTACCTGGCGCGGCACGGGCAGACCCAGTGGAGTCTGTCCGGCCAGCACACCGGGCGGTCGGATATTCCGCTGACGGCGGAGGGGGAAGAAAACGCTCGGCGGTTGGGCAAACGGCTAGCCAGGATCAAAGAGCCGATCGCTCTGGTGCTGACGAGTCCGGTCCAGCGGGCGCGACGGACGGCCGAGCTGGCCGGTTTCGGTGATCGGGCCCAAGTCGATCCCGACTTGTATGAATGGGATTACGGAGAGTACGAGGGCCGAAAGACCGCCGACATCCAGCGGGAACGTCCCGATTGGCAGCTGTTCCGCGACGGCGTTCCCGGCGGCGAAACGCTCGAGCAGGTCGCCGCACGGGCCGATCGCGTGATTGCTCGGGTGCGCGCGGCGGGGGGCAATGCGATTCTGTTCTCGAGTGGGCACATCTTACGAGTGCTGGGAGCGCGCTGGTGCGTGTTTGAGCCGTCGGCAGCCGGGCATCTCGACCTGGGCACGGCGTCGCTCAGCGTGCTGAGCTACGAACATACCTTAGCGGAGCCGGTGGTCCGGCTTTGGAACGATCGCGAGCATCTCAATCCGTAAGAGACCCCGTCGCGATCGCTACGAAAGCGACCGGCTATTTCGGTCGATCGAGTTTGGCTGCGGCCGCGGAATCGGCCAGCAACACAGCCCGCGCGCTTTCGATTCGTCCGGCTGGTATCGATCGGTCACCGGCCAGCATCTTCGACAGCGGCTCGACCTTGTTGGATCCGGTCACTAGCCAGAGGATTTTCGCCGCACGATTGAGGATTGGATAAGTGAGAGTCATCCGCCGGCGATTCTGATAGACGCCCGTGATCGCCACGTCGCGGTCGTCGACCTCCAGCACCGGATCGCCTGGGACCAGCGACGCCGTGTGCCCGTCGGGACCCAGACCCAGATGGACCAGATCCAAAACGGGCCTGCCGCCTGCCACTTTTTGCAGCGCGGTCGCGTACTGACTGGCGGCCGCGGCGAGATCAGGCTGTGTCACGGGCATCGGGTGGACGTTGTCCGCAGGGAGCGGGACGCGGTCGACTAACGATTCGCGCAAGTGCTTGAAATTCCGGTCGGGATCGTCGTCCGGGGCGGCCCGCTCGTCGACCTGGAACAGATGGACCTTGTCCCATTCGAGTTTCTGTTTCGCGAGGGCTGCAAACATCACCCAGGGGGCCGTCCCCCCGCTCACGGCCATCAAGAAGCGCCCCCGCTGGCGAACGGAGTCACGCGCGGCCTCCGCGATGAGCACGGCGCCGCGCTCGGCGAGAGTTTGTTGTTCGGCAATGAGATCGATTTGCATCCGTTGCTCCGCGAAACGTTGCTGCCGCGTCAGGACGGACCGACCGCGGGTGCGACCACCGGAGTGGGCTCCGGTTGGGCCTGGTCCCAAAGGCGAAAGCCTCCCAAAAAGGCGTTGTTGTTGTCTCCCGCGCGGCAGTTGGGGGGCAGTTCCTTGAGCTTTTTGACATTGCCACCACCGAGCACCACCTCCTCGGCCTGCACGGCCGCGCTTAACTGGGTAACCACGTCGGCCACGAGTTTTCGCCATTTCTTCTTGCCGAACCGCTTGAGCCCGCGAATGCCGACGTAGTCCTCAAAGGTCCGCTTCTTATAAGGCAGGTGCGCAAGCTCCATCGGCTCGAGAATTCCGTCGAGGATCAGGGCCGAACCCAGACCCGTTCCCAACCCGAGGAATAGCATCCTTCCGCCGCGATAACTCCCCAAAGCCTGCATCGCGGCATCGTTGATCACCTTGACCGGGCGTTTGAAGGCGGCCTCGAAATCGAACCCGACCCACCCCTGACCCAGGTTTTTCGGCTCGGCGACTGGTTTTCCGCGGAGCACAGGGCCCGGATACCCCATCGCAATCACGTCATAGGTCCAACCTTCGGCCGCCTTCTCGACGCCGGCGACCATTTCTGCTGGCGTCATGTTTGCGCCGGAATCGAATTCGCGGTGTTCAGTTTGGCCGGTTGCCAGGACTTTGACGTGCGTTCCACCGACGTCGATCACCAGAACGTTCATCAGCAGATCCTCTCGAAGTACTGCCTCATCATACCGGAACAGGCACGGCAGGGGGGAAGAATCGAGGTCAGGAAACCGTCATTACCTCGTCGTGCGATGGTGGCTGGTCGCCAGAGCGACACCAGGCCTTCGAGCGAGCGCTACTGCCCGGTGAAAAACAGCCGCTTCAGAGCGTCCAGCAAGCCGTGCGGCGTCCCCTTGCGGGCTTCGTCACGGAGGGCCTCGAGCGGCGGGTGGAGCAGTTTGTTGACGATCCGCTCGACACTGCGCTCGATACCCTGACGCTCTTCGGGATCGAGTCGATCGAACTTCGCAAAGAGCTGGTCGAGCTCATCCTCACAGACTTTGCGCCACCCGGCACGTAGTTGCGAGATGATGGGGCCGGTCGCCTTGTGGTAGATATCGTGCAAGAAGCGTTCGGTTTCCTCGTCGATGATGCGGTGAGCGCGCTCGATCTCGCGCACCCGCTGCCTGCGATTCTGTTCGCAGGTCGCCTGCAACGCCTCAATGTCGTAGAGAAACACGTTCTCGTCGATGTCGGCGACCGCGGGCGCGAAATCCCGCGGGGTCGCGAGGTCGAGAATAAACACGGGCTTTCCGTCGGATGCCGCGCGGGCCGCTTGAAACCGCGCGACGTCGACGATCGGTTCCGTGGACCCGGTCGTGCTGACAATCACGTCCGCCGAACTCAGCCAGGTATCGAGCTCTTCGAAGGGCCGGGCCGTTCCATTCCAATCGGCCGCCAGGCGCTGGGCCCGCTCCAGGCTGCGGTTGACCACAACGATGCCGCGCGCGCCCTCGTCCTTGAGATAGCGGAGCGTCTCTTCGGCCATTTCGCCGGCGCCGATCACCAAGACCGTTTTGTCGGCAAAGCGGTCAAAGATGCTCTTGCCGAACTCCCCCACGGCAACGCTCGCCACCGAGACGCGTCCGACCGCAAGGGCAGTCTCGCTGCGGACGCGGGCCGAGACACGCATCGCCCCTTGAAAAAGCGCATGCGTGAGCGGACCGCAGGCGTCATTGTCCTGGGCCACGCGATAGGCCTCTTTCACCTGGCTCACGATTTGCGGTTCGCCGAGCACCATACTGTCGAGGCTCGAGGCGACCTCAAACAGGTGTCGCACGGCTTCGGGGCCCTTTTGCCACAGCAGCGCACCCGCGAGATCGTTCTGCGACACGCCGTGAAAGCGTGACAAGAACTCCGCGACCTGCTCTTGGGTGAGTGCCGCGCTCGTGTCGTCCTGGGCCGCATAAATCTCAACGCGGTTACAGGTCGAAAGGACGACATGTTCCGAGTCGGGAAACGTGGCCCGCAGCGTTTCGTAGGCGCGCGTCAACTGCTCGACGGAGGCAAAGGCCAGACGCTCGCGCAGCGCCAGCGGTGTGCTCTGATGGCTGCAGTAAGCCACCTGGACGTTCATTGCCGCGTCGCCCCTTCGATTTCCGGCGACCGCGACTGCTCCACCGCCGCCGTAGTACGGTGCGCCGGGGCTGACGTGTGACCTTTGAACAGCACCTGTAGTCCCAAAAGCGTCGCCAGCACCAGTCCGAAGGCCCAGATCGTCCGCCAGGCCACCTGCCTTCCACCGACGTGGTCCGAGCGCAGCAGCCAGACCAAAAAGCCGACCATCAGGACCCAGACGACTCCACTCCCGACGACCAAGGGATCACTAAAGCTGATTGGCCCCTGTGTCTGCTGCGACAGGTAGACGAGACGAACTCCGGTCAGCATGCCGAGCGTCAAGAGCGGAAAGGAAACGATCACCGACCACCAGTTCAAGCGGGCCAGCGTCGCCAGGCTTGGCAGCGAGAGAGCATTGGGAACCGCTCGCGGATGTTTGAGGCGACGGTGCTGCACGACGTACATGATGCTGAAGAGGAAGCCGACGATGACTCCGCCAATGCCGAAGACCAAGAGCGACGCGTGCAGCATTCCCCAGGCGCGAAGCGCTCTCTCCTCGGCGCCACGGCGCACGGCGTCGGTCGCGCTCGACATTGCTGGGCTCGTCGCTTCTCCGACCAGGTCGGAGGCCCCGATCAAAAGCAATACAACGGGCAACAGGAACAGCCCCATCGGCACGCCGCGCCCCACGGCCGACAGAATCGTCGAGAGCGTCAGATCGAAGACGACTGCCAGCCAGGCGAGCACGAGCAGCCAGTCGTGACTCGAGCTTAACAGGGGGGGAAGATCGGCGGCGTTGCTGCGGGCGACGAGGTAAAAAGTGTGCGCGATGAGCCCGGCCAGGGCAAAGCCGAAGCTCAACGAGCGCAGCGCCCCGCTGCGGCGCGCGACGGCAAGTCCTTCGAGGCCCAAAGCCACGACGTAGCTGGCGAAGAAGCAAAAGACGTGGACGTTCGCCATTGCGGCATTATAAGCGGCGCATCGTCGGGGTTTTCAGGGCTCGGCGTCGAGGCCGTAGTCCTGAATCTTCTTGTGCAGCGTGTTGCGATTGATGCCCAGCCGCGCCGCGGCCTTTGTTTGAATGCCCTGGCACACGCTGAGCACGTGCTGGATCAGCGTCTTCTCGGCGAGCGAAACGACGTAGTCGTAGACGCCGGTGCCCGAATCGTCGGTGTCGGTCATACCCCGGGCCACCAATTCGCGGCACAGCGACTCGACGTCTTTGGGGCGTTCGCGTCCGACCCGCACGGGCGCCAGTCCCCGCACTTGGGGAGGGAACAGGTCCAGCGTCAGCATATCGCCGGGCGACAACACGATCGCGCGCTCGACATAGTTCTGCAGCTCGCGAACGTTCCCGGGCCACGAGTAATCCTTAAGCGCGGCGAGCGTTTCTTTGGGAATCGTCGGGGTCTGGCGGCGGTTCGAGGCCGCATAAGTTGAGGCGAAATACTCGACCAGGAGCGGCACATCCTCCCGCCGGTCGACCAGCGGAGGAAGATAAATCGGCACGACGTTGAGCCGGTAATACAAGTCTTCGCGAAAGCGGCCCGCTTCGATCTCTTCGAGCAGGTCGCGATTCGTGGCGGCCAGGATGCGGCAATCGACCTGAATCGTGCGTGTGTCGCCGACCCGTTCGAATTCGTGTTCTTGCAGGATCCGCAGCAGTTTCACCTGCAGTTTGTAGCTGACGGAGTTGATTTCATCGAGAAAGATGGTGCCTCCGTGGGCCGCCTCGAAACGCCCGGTGCGGTTTTCGATGGCGCTGGTAAAGGCCCCTTTGACGTGCCCAAACAACTCGCTTTCCAGCAGACTCTCGCTCAACGCCCCGCAGTTGACGCGGACAAACGGACCTGTTGCCCTGGGGCTCAGGCGGTGCAGAGCCCGCGCGACCAGCTCTTTTCCGGTGCCGGTCTCTCCGGTGAGCAAAACGGTTGCATTGGTCGCTGCCACGCGACGCGTCAGTTCGTAAACTTCGCGCATCACAGCGCTGTGGCCGATCATGCCCTCGAAACCGCTGACGATCTCGATGCCGTTGGTGGCCCCGGCGTCGGTACGCAAGGAAAGCGTTGCGGATGAAGGTTGCAACATCATGCTGTGTTCGTGGGCGAAACGGCGCCTGCAACGTCTCTTGGTGGGCGAAATTCGGGCGTGCTCACACAGGCTAGCTATTCGTAAAGTAGCGGATGCTCAGAGGGAAGGCAATCAAGCGAGCCGCCTGGGCAGCACCAAATAAGGGGGTGTCCACTCGCAATGAAGCCTTCCAGGCCGGCCGATCAAGGCTGGGGGACGGCGGGCGGGGCGATGCCTTGCAGACGCGTGGCGACACGCCGCGCGTTCGGCTTGAGCGTACCGACGGCGGCTGAAAGCGCTGTGGCCAACTCGGGACTGCTCGCGTCGTGCCAGGCCGCCTCGAGTTGGGCAACTTCGCCGCGCGAGAGCAACAACCCAAAGCGCTGGATGTGGGTCGCCAGCTGGTGGGCTGCATCGATGCGGATCGCCGTATCGAATCGGTCGGTCGAGGCGAGCTGGGCGAAGTGTTTTTGTACTTCGCCGCGCGGGATGGCGACGAGAGCCGCCAGGGCGTTGGCTGAGGTCGGGCGGTCGGTGGAGAGCGCCATCAAAGCGTTTTCAGCCAGGTCGAGCGGGAAGATGTCGGTGCGATTCGATCGGGCGATTTGCGCCAACCAGCCAGTCGCATCGGCGATTCGCTGTTCGCGGGTGGCGGGCGTTTCGGCCAATGCAAGGGCCCGTTTCAAAAAAGGACCAACCTGTGATTCGACACTCGCTTCGGTCGACGACTCTGCGAGGTAATCGATCTGCGCATAGTGTGCCAGAGCCCCGGCAACATGCGGCCGAACCGATTCCGGACCGTAGATCACGATCGGGATTTGGGCCGTGCGTGCGTCCGCTCGCAAGTTCGAGATCGTCTGCGACAGCGGCCAGCGGATGACGTTCACCTGCACCGCGACCAGGACCACGTTGGCTCGATCGGACGCCAGCTCGAAACCCTCGCGACCGGTGAAGGTGGTCACGGTCTCGAAGCCGATGTGCGCCAACAATCCGGCCATTTCGTTGGCCCGCTCGCGGTTGGAATCGATCACTACGGCGAATGGCGAATGCGTCCCCGAGATCGCGCGGGTCAACACCTCGACCACGCGTTGCGACCCTCGGAACCGACGGTCGGGATGCGACCGCAAGATCGCGACGGCCGCCGCATATTGAACGTCAGGATTCGGGTCATTCAGCGCGGCCAGCACGGGCGAGTGCGGTGACTCGGATCCGTACAACTGGTGCCGCACTCCGACAGCAGCCAGCGCTCGCAGCGCACTGACCGAGACGGCCGGGTTGCCGAATTTCAGTCCCAGCGAGAGAACGTCGGCAAGAACGTCCGGCCCCACCGTCAAGGCTGTGTCGTTAGGAGCGACGGCCGGTGTCTTTCCCCCTTTTTCTTGGGCTTGCCAGGCGAAGTCTGATGCCACGACGAGGGCCTGCGCTTCGCGGTCTTCCGGGGAAAGTCCGAGTGCTTCCCGAGCGAACCGCAGCCCCGTGTAGGCCGAGGCAGCCGCCGGCGGCAGACGATTATCGACGACGACCTTCGACTGGTCGTTCCACGTCCAGAGATCGGTCAGACCGTCTGTTGTCGGCCACGCGATGCGATGCGCCAGCGCATCGCGAGCCGCCTTACGCAGCACCGCCGCCGCGCCATACGACGGAGGACCATCCCCTTTCTGTGTCGGCAGGCCCAGAATGCGCGACATCGCCGTGCGCGCCGTATGACGGATGCCGGCGGGCTGATGTTCGTCGAAGGCCGGTCCGAGCAGGAAGGCAACGGCCCTCTTGGAGCCGAGGTAGCCCAGCGCTTGAATCGCCGCCGTCTTGACGGCGTCATTTGTCGATTCAAGCGCCCCGATGAGGACGGGCACGACCTTGTCGCCCATTTGGACGATCGCTTGAACAATCACCTCCGCCGATTCTGTGCCCTGCGGCGCCGCAACGTGCTGCAGCATCCGGGGAACGACCGTCGGGCCGATGTTGTTGAGTGTTTCCTGGGCGGTGTCGCGGTCTTCCGGCGGGCCGGCGAGATTGCGAATCAGCGAATCGAGATACGTCGTGTCCTCGTTGCGCTTGCGAGTCGCGGCCGTCGTCCGTTCGGCGATCTGCGCGCCGACTGGCTGCAGATCGGGGTTGTGGGCCAGTCGCAGATAGAGGGCGGGTCCGTATTTGTCACGCAGATCGAGGAGGATTTCGTCGGATGGGTTCGACTTGAGAAACTTGTCGAAATACTGTTTTGCCAGGACCGGACGATAGAGCCGATCGCAGAGCACGGCCGCGTCAAAAAGCTCGGCGGGGGTTTTCGGTTCGGTGAGAAGCGGCGACTCGTCCGGTGGCGGACCGGCGGGTTGTGTCGCAGCGGGCGCCGCCGCGGCGGGTGGAGCTGGCGTCCCCTCTGCAGGTGCTTTGGCTGCAGGGGGCTTTGGCACCGGCGGACGCGGGTTCTTTGCCGTCTGGGATTGCGCGAGCGCATACCCCCCGGCAACCAGGGCCAGAATCAGGACCGAGGTCCTTATCCTCACAGGGGCCATTCGATGCTGGACTCCGTGACTCCGGCCCGACACGCCGGCCGGTGTCGATCTTGACCTCGGAACCCACGTCCCCAAAGGGACGGTGGCCACCGGGGAACCGCCGACCCGCGCAAACCCTATCCTAAAAGGAGACAACTAGCGAAAACAACACATTTCACCCATTTTCACATGGGAAACCAACCCCTTTGGCCTGTTATTTACGCAACTCGATTAGCCTGGGGCGAGTTTCGTCAGGGAAATCCCTGATTCCGGACGCCAATTTCATGGGCGAACGACTTGCGCACCGCCCCCGGTCCCGTCCCGCGGCGCTGCGTATCGAATACATCGGACGTGACGAGTGCGCGCAATTCTGCCAGCAGGAGAATCGGCGCGCCGTCAGGCGTGGTTTGGTCGACAACCGCCCAGAACTGCCGGTTGCACCGGGTTTGACGATTGCGGCGATTGTACGGTCTGGTCGCGACGGTCCGATCGAGGTATCGAACGCACCCAAAATCTGGCGGTTTCGCCAGGCGACGCTCTTACCGTCGACGGGCAAACGCCGATTGCAACACGCCGCCGTCAAACGCGTAGGGGACTCTCCCTTCCGCGGCGTAGACGTAAAGCGCGCCGAGCAGAATCGTGTGCAGCGCGGCCGAGACGATCGCAATTACGATCTCCAGGAAGGCCGTGACCGCAATTCCGATCGCGATCGCCACGCCGCTGCCGATCATGAACCCCAAGGCCGCCGGGGCGCAAGCGACGATCGCCAGCAGAAAGACAAATAGACCGATCCCCGCGTTGCCGACGTAGGCCTCTCCCCAGGCCCGCCGCAGAATTCCCATCGAGCGCTGAATTGCCTCGAAGGGCCCCGCTTTCTCCACGACGATCACCGGAACGACGAAGAAGGTGGCGATACTCCAGGCCAGTCCCAGAAGGCCGGAGACGATCTGCCCCACCCGTTCGGATCGCGATTCGATGATTTTGAGCAAGAAGCCCACCGAGGCGCTCACCAGGCTCCAGGCCAGGATCTGCGGCATGCGGGCGAGTGCCGCCTGAAAGCCGTCGTTGACGGTCGGAGTTCCCCCCTTGAAGCGGATCACGGCGCACGCGACAAGCGCCGAATTGAAGAAGATGATCACGAAATAGCTGCAAAAGTAGAATGCGAAGCCCACCACGTAGGCCAGCGGATTGTGCGTGACTTGCCGCGCATTCGCCTCGATTGTGAACGCCCCCGTGAAAAACATCGGCAAGGCAAAGCTCGCGGAGACGACGAGGCAGGCAATGCCGCTCAAGGCCGGGAATAAGAGCAAGCTTGTGTTTTCGCGCAGGACCTGGGCGCTCGACTTCATCAACTCCCAGCCATTGGCAATTTTCTCAAACATCTAGAACTCCCACTCGAGAGTGCTCCGAACCCGCATTCTGCGGAGCTTGCAGGGCTTACACCCTGCGCTCGCCGAAACACGAGTTTATTCGGCTTTTTCGCCATTGCAAACGGGATCGTTTCGGAATTGTCGGCACCGCATTTAAGCGTGTCGCGGCGGGGCGACGAAAAATCCGATGCTCGGTCGTCTGTCGACGTTTCGACGCGCCGGCAAACAGGCATACCGCCCCGGTGTTTGCATGCATCGCGCGATTGGCTGGATTTTCGTTCTGCTCTTTTTTGCGGGACTCTTCCGCGCCTATCGCGACGGCCGATTCTCGTCACCACCCGGATTGCAGGGCTCCGCGACCGCAGGCGAGGGTGTTACGGACGCACCAGACCGGAAAGTCGTGTCGGCGCGAAATCCGGCACCAACTCGCCCAACGCCCACGCCAGCTCGGCCAACACCCAGTTCCCCCCGAATCAGTGCGGCGCCAATGCCCCGGGCGCCCGTTGTGACTGCCGCCCGCTCCGGCGGGGCCGCCGTCACGCGGATCGCTCCGAATTGGCCGCGAAGGTACGGCTTGCCTGCGGATGCTTATTTTCCGCCGGATTCCTCGATCAAACCGCAGCAGGCCACCCTGCCGCCGCCACCCGCTGCCAATCTCCCTCCCGAACCGGCGCCGCGAACCGCGCCCGCCCACGCGATCGTCTCAGTACAGACCCGAACCAAAAGCGGTCCGGACGGCGTCGCGCTCGAGGAATATCGCGCTCTGCTGAAACACGCGCAATTCCTGATCAAGGCGGGGCTGGGGCCGATGGCCAAGGAGCCCTTGGAGCAAATCCTTCGCGGCGCCCCCGGCACGCCGATCGCGCGCGAAGCCCGCCTCACCCTCAATACGATCCGGAACTGACGATCGCGCGCCGCCACGGTCAGTCTAGCGCGGGTGCCGTGTCAGCCGGTCGCTCCTTGGCTGGACTCATCGAAACGAAAGTCGCAGCCCGGAATACCGTCGATAAAATCCGCGCCAAACGCCCGAGACGGCGTCAAGAATCCGGGTGCCGGCAGGCTTTGGAAAATCCGTTCGATGGCAGCCAGTGCCGTGCTGATCGTCAGCGAATAGCCGTTGGGCGTTGTCAGCGTGGCCGTAACGCGATGGCCAGCGTCGTCCTCGACGCAGCCCCACAGCGACGACGTATCGCGAGCTCGACTCTCTGCGGACGGACCGTGAGTGCGCCGCCCAATCCAGCTCCGGACCAGGGAATCGAGTGGCCAAACTCCGAGGGCGGGCACGGCCCAACGGACTTTCCGCAGCAGTTCGATTTGGTTCATTGGAGTCGCGGCGTAAACTTCGATGTTGCCGATCCCGGTGGAATAGAACGCACTGGCCACGTCACCCCAGGGGATCGTCATTGCGGTGCGTGTTCCTTCGCGAAACGGCACCTCGAGCGTCTTCCAGGCGAGCGGAACGGCGGTAAGCCGCCCCTCGATCCTCACGCGGCCTCCCTGCGGAGCTGCCTCGAGCATCGTTTTTGCCGTGCCCGGGCTGAGCGAGCCGAGGGCATTGAAGGCCAGAGCCAAGCGGCGAGCCCCGGGCAATCGCGCGGCCAGCTTTGCGGCCAGGCAATCGCTGGGCACAACGTCGAACCCGACCGCCGGCAGCAAGATGACTCCGGCGGCCCTGGCGCGGTCGTCGAGCGCCGCGGCCGCCTCGATTACGTCGATCTCGCCAGTAATGTCGAGATAGTGCACGTGCTCGGCCAGGCACGCCTCCATCATCGGTCGGGCCGTAGCGGAAAATGGACCCGCGCAATTCAGCACCAGCCCAGCGCCGCGGATTGCCTGCCGCAGAGCGGCTAGGTCATTCAGGCCGAAGGCTCGCTGTTCGAGGCCGAGCTTCCCGGCCAGCTCCGCGACCAGGCTCGCATTGCGGCCGGCAAGAACAGGTCTTTGTCCGCGACGAGCCGCCTCTTCGGCAATCGCTCGACCGGTGTAACCCGTGGCACCGTACAGAATCCAGGAGTCGTTGGGCATAATCTCTGTTGGAGCGGGGTTCAGCCTCAGAACAGGGGGCGAGGCACGAGCCAGGCCGAGCTTCGCCCTCTCGTCAACTCAATCTACAATCGTAAACTCAACTCGTCAGGTGTTGAGTGTCGCACGCAGTGGACGGCCACGAACAAAAATGACCGATCCGGCCGAAGAAGCTCGCATTATCGCAGCCGATGTCGAGACCCTCCGGAAGATGGGGTACCGGCAGGAACTGACGCGGCGGATGAGCGGTTTCTCCAACTACGCCGTCTCGCTTTCGATCATCTGTATTCTCGCCGGCGGCGTGACCTCGTTTCACCAGGGGTTGTGCAGCGTCGGCGGGGCCTCGATTGGACTCGGCTGGCCGGCCGCCAGCCTTCTCGCCCTGGCCTTCGCGGCGACGATGGGGCAGGTCGCGTCGGCCTTCCCGACGGCGGGGGGCCTCTACCACTGGGCGTCGATTCTGGGCGATCGCGGCTGGGGTTGGGTGACCGCCTGGTTCAATCTGTTTGCTCTGATCGCGGTCGTCGCGGCGGTTAACGTGGGAGCCTATCAGTTCACGTTCCAGGCTCTGGCTCCGTTTCTGGGCTACAAGCCGGGCGCGTCCAGCGACACCACGCTGCTCCTGCTGCAGACGGCGATCGTCGCGGGAATCACGTTCTCGCAGGCGCTCCTGAATCATTGGGGCATCAAGTTGACGACGCGGCTGACCGATTTCAGCGGCTATTGGATCCTGGTGGTGGCCGGTGCTCTGACCATCGTCCTGCTGGTCTGTGCCTCCCGTTTGGAGTTTGGCCGCCTCGTCACGTTTTCCAACTACAGCGGGCAGCCGGAAGGGAATGCCGTCTGGCCGCAAACGAGCAACATTGCGTGGCTCTTTGCGCTAGGCTTCATGTTGCCGCTCTACACGATTACGGGCTTCGACGCGTCGGCCCACACCGCC
>DASPSM010000284.1:0-15940 GCA_035623955.1 Planctomycetaceae bacterium | reverse complement strand
CCTCAGCGCCATGATCGGAATCTGCTACGCTGACCTTGTGGCAACGCGTCATTGATGGAGATTGGTTCGATGCTTTCGGCAGGATCCGCCGGCATGGATGCTCCCGCGGCGCAGCATGATGCGGAGGAGCCGCGGCCGCGTCGGTCGCCGGCGACCTGGTTGTTTCTCGGGCTGCTGGGCGCGGTCGCCGTCGCCTGCTTGGCGCTCGTCGCCTACCGCGCGTCGGTCCCTCGCGATGCCGACGAATACGGTCTTGTGCCGACCGGCGACGTCGCGGCCGACGCGAAGGCCTTTCTGGCCGCCGCGCGGATTCAAACTTTGCCGCTTAAAAAGCTCGCCGACAGCCGCCCGGCAATGGAGCAGCCCCACTCGCTGGTCGGAAAGAGGGCGCCCGATTTCGAGTTGAGCGACACCGAGGGCCATCGAGTCTCGCTACGGGATCTGCGGCGCGACGGCCCGGTGATCGTCGTCTTCTACTACGGGTATTACTGCAGCCACTGCGTCGCCCAGCTTTTCGGTCTCGAGGAGGATCTGCCAAAGTTTGCCAAGCAGGGCGTGCACATCGTCGCGCTGAGTGCCGATCCGCCGGAGACGACGGCCGCCCGCTTCCGCCAGTACGGCAACTTTCACTTCCCGGTCCTCTCCGATCGCGCCAACAAGGTCGCGGAGCAATATGGCGTCTACACGCGGGCGTTCGGCGATCGCGATGAGGATCTCAAGCACGGCACGTTCGTCGTCGACCAGAGCGGACGCATCATTTGGGGCTACGCCGGTTACCAGCCCTTCGTCGACAACGCATTGCTGCTGGAGATGGCCGCGAAGCAAGGACCATACGCCGTGCACAAGTAATCCTGGCGGATGGGGGCATCGCGGTATCCTTGAATCATCTTGGCTGGCGACGATCGCCGCGAAAGGAACGGGATGATACACGCCAGAGCGAGTTCGATCACGCGGATTTGCGCCGTTCGAGAAACTCCTTAAGCGCCAAGGCGCTGTTCCGGTGTGTGTCACTGGCTGCATAGACGAATGTCGCCGTCTCCTGCTGGGTGATGTACTTCAAGAGTGCCAAGAGGTCGTGCTGACGTTTCAGCTCGGCCCAGTATCGCTTGCGAAACTGCGGCCATTTAGCCGGGTCATGAGCATACCACTGCCGAAGCTCGGTACTGGGAGCGAGATCTTTGAGCCAAAAATCGACAGCCGCCTTTTTCTTGCTGAGGCCGCGTGGCCAAAGTCGTTCGACCGGAATGCGAATTCCATCCTCAGGCGAAGCCGCTTCGTACACGCGTCTCAATCGAATCATAGGAAGACCCGGAATCAACCCGGTCGGCTCCAGTTAATCGCGACGCGGTGAACTTCAACCGGCCGACTCGCTCATCGGATGTGCCGAGTCTGAGCCATGACCTCCGAACGGATCGTTCTCGCGATTCTGAACCCACTTCGCACAGTCTGAATATCGGGCGCAATCCATGACCTGTCCGCCGATTCGATGGCGGAGCCAGGATGCCCGAAGGAGCCTCCCTTGAGCACTCGGTCGTTGGCCCGGCTCACAAATCGATTCAGAAGCTTCTCCGCAGGCGCCCTGTCGTAATCCACCACATATGCGTCCTGGCACCACTCCAGAGCGTTGCCGTAAATATCGAATAGCCCAAAATCGTTCGGCATCAGCGTCCCCACCGGCCAGGTGTGTTCGTCGGAATTTCTCACGTACCAGGCATATTTCGGCAACAATTCCGAAGACGAGCCGAAAAAACGAGCCGTTGTTGATCCGGACCGACTGGCATATTCCCATTCGGCCTCGGTCGGCAGCCGGTAACCGGACCGTTCCAGATAGTTGGCAGGAAGCGTGACGTCCCCCTTAATCTGGTCGATCGGCGGATAACACATCTCGCTTTCAGGAATGCCCTCACGCTCGCTGAGCCAACGGCAGTACTGCGCCGCCTTGTACCAGGTCTGATAAATCACGGGATAGTCGTTCCCTGGCAGATCGGATACGTACTCCGGCTTGAATCGGTGCATCTGCCCACCGGTGATCTCCGTCGTGCTGATCGCAAATGAGTGATTGACTGTGACCTGGTGCTGGATCGGTGGGCTGCCCATGTCAAATTTCACGGGGCCCGCGATCACCGTCATCGTTTGGCCCTGATGGGTGATGTACCAGTGACGGCCGTCTTCCCCGTTCCCCGTTGAGAGCTTCTGGTCGCATTGCTTCATCGCGTCCTGCGCATCCCAGTGTCGCAGTAACCATGCTGCGGCGCCGTGCACGCCGGGATGGACATCATTCCGGTAAATCTCGACGATCGTCGACAGTCTCGCGGCTCGATCCCGAGTGGTAAACACGTCCTGAGGATAATGGCCGAGCGCCAAGATCAGAGCGGCTCTGGCGGAGGCATCGGATTCGACAGTGAGCTGCTCCCAGACAATTTCCGGATCGACTCCATAACCGGCGATTCGATCGATGATGTAACTTCGCGTCGTCGGATCTGGCGTGTGGCGCAACAAGGGCCAGACCTTTTGAGGTGCTCCGAGCCGGACGAGGGCCAGGGCCGCGTTGGCTTGTCGCTTGGCAAGGACTTCCTTGTCGTGCTCTGTTGCCTTTGCTGAGGGTGGCCTGGCGAGCTCATCGAGTGCCAAAGCAACTGCGCGATTCTTATGTGAGGCCAGCTTGTTGAACACCACCCCAAACTGAAATCGCACGCTGTCCGCCAGCAAATTGAAGAGTGCGTCGGGACGACCGGATAAATAGTCGGTCAAAGTCTCGGTGGCGAAGCGACGAGACAAAGTGTCCTGATTTGTGTCGCGAAAGATGGCAGTGAGCGGGTCGATTAGTTGTCCCTTTGCCGGGCGCAAAGCCTCGCGCCACGCTACGAGCGCCGAAGCCTCGAGAGTCACAAGCCGACCTGCCACGAACGTGTCGAGCCGGCTCCATCGCCGATCGTCGGGCGCATAGGTCGCTAACGCACACGCCGCCTGAAATCGGTTCTGCGCCTCTACGTTCGGGTCCAAGGCCGCGTTCCACAGCGATTCGGCCACACTGTCCTTGTAAGGCAACAAGGCGTCCCGCACGACGAGAAATTCACTCGGCGAGACCCGCAGCAGGCCGTCCCGCAACTCGTCGATCTTGCTTTGATCCCCAGGAAGCAGCGCCAGGGCGAGGCGCAACTTCTTGTCCGATTTCTCGGACGCCAAAGCGTCTTCCTGGCGCAGCAAGGGATCCGTCCAGCGACGGTTTTTCTCGATTTCCTGGACAATTCCGGGCACTTCGCGAATCTCGGCTTTGAGGAGTTGACCCACGAGACTCGCGGTCGCTCGCTCGTCGGCAGCCCGTTCGGCTTGGACGGCCTCGATTGCTTTGATCTTTTGCCTCTCGGCGTCGAGTAGGGCCAATCGCTCGCCCTCCTCCCGCGCAGCCGCTCGGACCAATCCCCACGTCGTACCGGCAATTCCTCCCGCGAGCGCCAGTGCGACGAGCGCCCCGGCAACCACCAGCCCGCGGTTGCGGCGCACGAACTTTCGCAGCCGATAACTCGCGGACGGCGGCCGGGCGTCGATCACTTCGTCGGCGAGGTATCGCTGAAGATCGCGAGCCAGGCTGTTGGCCGTCTCGTACCTTCGGGAGCGCTCCTTCTCGAGGGCCTTCATCACAATCCAGTCCAAATCGCCGCGTATGGCGCGCGTCAGCTGCGCCGAATCGAGGCTCCGCTGCGCGGCAACAGTGGGCAAAGTGGCCGAGCCACTGAGCTTCGTGCTCGGCTTCTTCGGCTCCTCTTCTTTGATCAGTCGCACGATTTCCGGCCAGGTGGCGTCCTGGAACTGCTGCCGGTCGAGCGGGGTCGTTCCAGTCAACAGCTCGTACAGAATCACGCCGAGCGAGTAGATGTCGCTGCGCGTATCGACGTCGAGGTTATTGAATTCGGCCTGCTCGGGACTCATGTACAAGGGCGTGCCGACCATGAGTCCATGCGCCGTGTAGACCGTGAGTTCCGTGAGCGGTTGGTGCATGGCCTTGGCGAGGCCAAAATCGATCACTTTCGGTACCGGTTGGCCGTCGTACAGGCAGACGAGGATGTTCG
The DNA here is from genome assembly GCA_035623955.1 of Planctomycetaceae bacterium. Classification (GTDB taxonomy): domain Bacteria; phylum Planctomycetota; class Planctomycetia; order Planctomycetales; family Planctomycetaceae; genus DASPSM01. The sequence continues at coordinate 11,870 of DASPSM010000284.1, read as the reverse complement.
ACGGCTTCAAATCCCGATGAATGATCCCCTTTTGATGCGCGTGTTGCACCGCCTGGCAGACCTGCACGAACAGACCGAGACGCCCGTCGACGCTGAGCTTGGCCTGGTCGCAATATTCGGTGATGGGCACTCCCTTCACATACTCCATCACGAAAAACGGGCAGCCCTGGTCCGTAACTCCCCCATCGAGAACTTTGGCGATGTTTGGATGATCCATCAGAGCCAGCGCCTGGCGCTCGACTTCGAATCGCGACAAAACCTGCCGGCTATCCATCCCCGGCTTGATCAGCTTCATCGCCACGCGCCGTCGCACGGGTTGCGTTTGCTCGGCAACCCACACCGTTCCCATTCCGCCTTCGCCGATCTCCTCGACCAGCTTGTAACGGCCTGCGATCACCTTGCCCACGGACGCTATGGTTGAGCCGACCGCGGACGCCTGCCATTCGGCTGTAAATTCCGCAGCCGGCACGGCGGGTAACTCCCCGGATTGGTCGAGCGCCTTCAAAAGCGCTTCGACCCGTTGGCGCAGCCGATCGTCGCCCGCGCACTGCGCGTCCAAAATTGCGGCCCGCCCCGCTGGGTCTTTCGATTCGACGGCTGCCAGAAAGACAGCTTGCACGCGACCGGCGTCAAGCGGCATGAAAGCTTCCTTGGGCGCTCCATCTCTTCATGCGACGCCCGTCGACCGATCTGTCGAAAAAAAAAGACGATTTTCCGAGTTTATTGCTTGAGATCGTCGCGAAGCCAGGCTTGGGCGTAGGTCCATTTCTGACGGACTCGATAGACGGAGAGTCCCAGAGAATCGGCCACAATCTCATGGCTCAACCCGCCAAAATGATGCATTTCCACGATCTTGGCGGCCTCCCGGTCCTCCGCTGCAAGCCGCGTCAACGCATCGTCCAGGGCCAGTAGTCGACTGTCGTCATCCTGATCGGCGACGTCCGAAATGGGAACCCGCTGCAGCTGCCCGCCGCGCTTGAGCCGCCTTTTGCGGCGCGCCCTTTCGACCAGAATGCGTCGCATGGCCTCGGCTGCCGCGGCAAAGAAGTGTCCCCGCCCCTGCCATTGGCCAGTCCCCGGGACCTTCACGAGCCGCAAATAGGCCTCATGAACCAAGGCCGTTGCGTCGAGCGTTTGGCCCGGGCGCTCCTGCGCCATTCGCTGCGCTGCCAACTTCCGCAGCTCGTCATAGACCAGCGGCAGCAATTTCTCGGCCGCGATCCGATCGCCCCGGTTGATCGCCTCGAGGATGGACGACACGTCGGACATGCAAACGAGTATACCCGCGTCGGTGCGTGAGACTCGAAACAAATTCCCAACGCAGGTTTTCAGTCAAGCGACCCAGATTAACGCGCGCGTCACCTCGAAACGGAAAATCGCTCTCTCGCAGAATTTTTTCGACAGATCACTGTTCGGATGTCGCATGGGTGAACGACGGCTCGATCGAGGACGGAATTTCGAGAACCCCATTTTCAAACAGGACAACGTCCTAGAAAGCGAGAGGATCCCATGACACGCATACGTTTCGGTCGCCTTGCGGCCACAGGGTTGGCGCTCGCGGTGTCGTTCGCCGCGGCAACGCACGCTCGCGCCGATAATAACGCAGTCATCAATGCTATCGAGGCTGCAATTAAGAAGAACGGCCGCATTCCGTTCGGTGGTACGACCGCGAACCAGACCCCCCGTGGGGCGGCGAAGAAGGCTGCCGGCTCGACCGGCGGCTCCAACAGCTCCTACCTCCAGCTCGCGGGACAGTTGCACAAGGCCACGCCGCAACGCCTGCGGGCCGTGAGCCGCGCCACGAGTCAACCGAGCACTTCGAGCGTGACCACCGTGGGCACCGCTCCGTCGGGATTCGGCAAAGAATTCGATTGGGATCGCTCTCAGCCGGTGTGCCTCCTTTGTGTCTTTCTCAACGCGGCCGACCCTCTCGGCGTGTCGATCACAGGACTCCAGCAGGGAGACACCATCCAGGTCTTGAGCGCCTCGGGGATCTGTTCCTTCGCGAAGAGCTCCGGTGATCCGACCCTCTCTAGCATCATCGGACTCGTTGCTGAGGGTGCCGAGGGCGCCGTCGATGCACTGACTGGCAGTACGGCTGCCAATTCGACGATTCAGGATGCGGCGCAATTCGCCCAGAGCTTCCTTAAAGGAGGCGCTGCAGAAATGTTCCGCGACCCCTTCGGAGTGGAACCTTCATCGGGGGCTGTTGCGTGCGAGCAAGGGGGCGTGGTTGTTTGCCTGCCTCAAGCTGAAGGAACCTATTACAGTGGCGATGGGAGCCACCGCAACTTATGGGCAAGCATGCCGCATGCCATTGGGCAGGCAAGGGGTCTGCCGTCGGTCTACCAATCGATGAGTAACAACCCCCCGTTCTTCTTCCTGGGGCACAACGTTACCAACGTGGGCAACTGCACAACCAGCGGCGTCGCCTACATCTTGGCCTGGGATTCGATCTTCCCAGATAATTCCGGCAGCTACCAGCTCTTCGTCAAACTGACTCGGGGAGGCTCTAGCAGCACCTCGCCGACGGCGCCCGCATCCCCCGCTGTCGCCCGAAAAGGTGCTCGGACCCCCCGTTGAACTGACGTAGCTCAGCAGCTGCGGTCCACCGCGCCACGCCTCGGGGATCATTATTGATCCCCGGGGCGCGTTGGCTCTCTGACCGCGAGCAAGTCGCGGCGTGGCAGACGTAACCTCCGGATCTGTCTGTAACGCGATTTCTTAGTCGGCAATTGTTGCGTCTCTCCACCACGGACTTGACGCACCGCAAACAAAGGAACGAATCATGAACGCCGCCCGCTCATTTGCCGTGATCGCTCTTATGAGCATCTTGGCCCTTTCGGGAACTCAAGTTTCCTTCGGCCAAGCACCGGCCAGCGCCGATCCCCCTGTCCAAGTTCCACAACCAGCGGCTCCAGCACCTCCACCTCAACCGGTGCCCGCAGCCGCACCGCAACCGCTGCCGGCCGCCCCAGCCCAACCGCTTCCGGCGGCCCCGGACGCGGCAGCCGCGGCCCCGGCAGCCGCGCCCCAACCGGCACCAGCAGCTGCGGCCCCGGCCCCCGAGACCGCAGTCCCAGTCGCCGGCGTCCCGACTCTGAGCCTGATTCGTGGCAGCCACATCATCGGTTCGAGGGCGATCCTGGCCGGCGGCATTGTGCTCGGAACCGTGCAGGATCTCCTGTCGGTCGCTGGCTCCGGCGAGTACGTGCTGGTCGCCAACCCAAGCGGATTCGTGACAATTCCTCGAGGCCTGACGACCTTTGTGCCGGCTTCGCGAACCCTGCTGGTGAACATGACCTTCGCGCAGGTTGCCGAGCTGCCGCGGTTGCTTCGGCTCGCCCAGCTCAATCGCCTGTTCCTCCAACGGGTCCACACCTTCTTCGGGACTCAGCGGGGTCTGGCGATTCTGCGAGACGGCGCCGGCCGCAACGCCAGGTTCACTCGCACACCCGGCGGTGAGAGGCGACCCGAGACGCGCCCGCCAGGAGGCGAGCGACGAGCCGAGACACGCCCGCCCGGAGGCGCCGAGCGACGAGCCGACACCCGCACGGCGGCCAAGCCAGTGACTCGCCCGCAAACTCGAAACGAACCGCGTGCAGAGAACGGCACCGAGCCTCGCCGATAACCAGGCTCTCTGGCGACTGCGATTCACCGCGGCATGAATTTGCCCGCAAAGAACGACAAAGGAGAAGGACGATGATTCGGTTTCATGTGACTCGACTGCTCGCGACTTCCGTTCTCGTCGTCGCCTGCACAGCGTGGCCGTCACAACGGCTCCTGCACGCGCAAGATCCCGCGTCCCCGGCCGCGGCTGCCGGGACAGCGCCGGCGGGGACGAAACTGACAGCGGCTCCCACCGTTTCGGACGTCCCGTCGCAGGTTGACGCAAACCTCCAAGTGTTGACGCAAGGACCGGTGCACGAAGCGTTCGGCCAGCCTGTTCTGTTCAACCCCGGTCCCAACCCGGTCATCCCCAACCAACCGCCGGCTCCGGTCGACGAATTACCTCCCGATACAAAGCCGGCAGGCAACAACGTCCAATGGATTCCGGGTTACTGGAGCTTTGAAGCCGCCCAACAAAAGTTTGTTTGGACCAGCGGAATTTGGCGGCTGATCCCGCCGGGACTCGCCTGGGTCCCGGGCTATTGGACGCAAAGCGGAACTGGGAACCAATGGGTTTCGGGGTACTGGCGTCACAATGACATCGCGATTGCATCGGCATCGTTCGGCAAACAATTGGAATCGAGCGGACCCGGGAATCCCGCGAGCGGCAACTTAGCTGACAGCGTTCCTGCGGCGTCCACGGCGGTGCCCAGCCCGACATCCAATCCGGCGGTTCCTGCTGCCACGGGCCCTGTCGCGACTCCGGCAAGTGCGGCGCGAACGAATCCGGCCGTCGCTACGGGCGACGATCGCCAGGCGTTTTTCGAATCCCGGGTGCGGCCCACTCTGCTGGGTACGTGCGCCAAGTGCCACGGCAGTAACAAGGCGAAGAATAATCTCCGTCTCGACACTCGGGCCGGTTTGCTCAAAGGAGGTGACTCAGGTCCCGCGATTGTCGCGGGAGATCCGGATAAAAGTCTTCTGATTCAAGCAGTCCGCTTCACGGGCGAGCCCAAAATGCCGCCAAACAAGAAGCTGGACGCGTCGGTGATCGCTGACTTTGAGCGTTGGGTCCGCGACGGAGCGATCTTTCCCGATAGCGGTCAGTCCTCGTCGACCGGCCCGCCCGTCGCTGCTGCCACTGCGACGGGAAATGCACCGGCCTCTGTGGACGCCTCAGTCCCTGCCGCGGGCACTCCAGTTGCGGCGTCAGGTGAGGCGCCCAATCTCGGAGCTGTCCCCGGTCCCGACTCGGCCGTGGCCAATCAAGCGCCTAGCGCGGTACCCGTGCCCGTCGCAACGGGTGCGGCTCCGACTGCGACGGATGCGGCAACAAGCCCTTCGATCGCACCCTCTGCCAATCCGCAGCCCATCAGTCCGGCAGCGGCTTCGGCAACCGGGAGTCCTTACGTGCCCAAGCCGCCGGATTCGCTTGAATCCGGCCCCGTGGGAGATGCGCCAACGGCAGACTTCATCTGGATTCCGGGCACTTGGATTTATCGGCACGGTCGGTTCTTGTGGCTTGCCGGGCAATGGTCGCCGATCCGTCGCGGATGGGTTTGGGTTCCGGCTCGTTATGTATGGACTCCGGCCGGCTTTATCTTCGTGGACGGTTTTTGGGACTTCGAGCTGGCGCATCGTGGCGTGTTGTTTGCGCCGGTTTCCTTCGGCCGCGGTTATCGCGGGTGGGGATTTTCGTTCACGCCCAGCGTGGTGCTCAATACGAGCCGGCTCACCGAGTTCCTCTTCGTGAACTCTCCCAGCGGCTGCTATTGCTTCGGCGACTACTTCGGACCGAGCCATGTACAGGCGGGGATTTTCCCCTGTTTCGCATTTCACATGAGCAGCCTCGGCTACGACCCGTTCTTTGCCTTTTCCAGTTGGTCCCACCACGGTGACATCGGCTGGCACGAGAGGCTTGTTGCCGATTTTCGCGCGTTTCGCGACGACGTCCGATTGCGCCCGCCAACACGGTTCGAAGATCTCGTAACTCGCGGCCGCTCGGAGGAAAGATTTGCGACTTTGGCCTTGCCCGTCAGCCGGTTCGTCGGTCGCAATGAGCTGTCGCCGCTGCAATTCGAAAGAGTGAGCAGGACCGAGCGAGGCGAAATCGAGCGATCCCTCAACCGCTTTCGCGAAGCAGCCGGCAGACGTTCGGAATTCGAGACGAATTTCTCGAGGCGCGAGCCGTCTAAGGACATGAACAGGGATTCCAGGTTCGCCGAGGACAAAAGGGACTCCAGGTTCGGGGACGACAGGAGGAAGTCGAGGTTCGGGGAGGACAGAGGGGAATCCAGGACCGTGGATGACAGAATGGAATCTCGATTGGGGGAGGATCGAAGGGAGTCCAAGATGAGGGAGGACAGAGGGGAGTCTAGAACCGAGAACGACCGACGGGTGGGGAAGAGTGCCGAGGGCAAAGGAGAATCAAAGATCCCAGAAGCCAAACGGAAGTCCAAGATCGAGGAGGACCGAGGGAAGTCGAAGATCGACGAGGACAGAAGCCGGATGAAGATCGCAGAGGAGAGAAGGGATCGCACGGATCAGAGGGCGTCCCGTGATCCTTCGACCAACCGCACGCCGCTGGTCGTCCCACGTCGACCCGTGTCGACGGCCGGACTCGGGCAGCGCGGCATTCGAGAGGATCCGGCTCAGCGATTGGAGAGATTAATGCGTCAAGCTTCCAACCGTGGATGCTCCGAGCCCGCGGAAAAGAGAAACACGACTCGACGCCACTAACAGCTCGGGCTGACGTTCCCGATCGAAGGCACCCACAGTTCCTCCGATTCCCGTGGGCCGAGCGAACGAATCGCAATCCTTCGTTTGAGAAGCCCGCGGGGACGGAGCGGACCCTTTAAAGGTGCGATCGCATTCAATGGATTAATCGAGAAAGGGCGGCTCATGAACATTTCCAATCTGAGTCGACGGGAGTGGCTGCAACTGGCGGGAGGCGCCGGCCTGGCCACGCTCTCGCTGACGAGCCGACTCCCAGCAACGCCGCCAGTTGGTCGGTCGCGCCAGGCGCCGGTCGCCACCTCGCAATACAGCAGTTTCGTGCTCTCTCTCAAGCCAATTGGATACTGGCGGTTGGGCGAAACGAACGCCGCCGCGGCCTTTGATTCGTCCGGCCACGAGAACAACGGCACCTACCATGGATCACCCACACTCGGCGAGCCTGGGGCGATTCGGCACGACGCCAACACGGCCGTCGGGCTTGACGGCAGATCCTACGTCGAGATTGCTAGCCAAAGTGCCTTTAGCGTCGGCGCCACGGGGCTGACGGTGCAGGCCTGGTTGCGCCCGGACGTGCTGAGCTTCCCAACCGCGCCCAACGCGGAATACATCCACTGGCTTGGCAAGGGCGAGGGGCGGTCATTCGAATGGGGCTTTCGCTTTTACAAGAAGGACTCGAGTCGCCCCAATCGAATATCCGCGTACATCTGGAATGCCGAGGGTGGCGAAGGAGCCGGAGCGCATTTCGAGGAGCCGATCACGCCCGGCCAGTGGATCAATGTGGTAGCTGTGTACCAGCCGCCGGGCAGGAACGCCGGCGTCCAGATCTATCGGGACGGTGTGCTGAAGAACGGACCCCCCAAGACACCCACGCTGTATCGTTCCTACCGCGTCACCCCTCGCCCCGGCGGCGCGCCGCTGCGGCTCGGCTGTCGCGATCTCACAAGTCTCTTGAGGGGCGGATTGGATGAGGTGGCAGTCTATCCGCGCTGCCTCACAGCCGCGGAGATACTCAAGAGCCACCGCCTCGCGATTGGCTAACTTAAATCGAAGCCGTTAGCGCTCGCTTCGAACAAGGATTGCAAATCGCTTGCGAAGTGCGAGTTGCGAGCATCCACTCTTTAGGCGGAGAGGGGGATACTGCGAGCCACTCGCCGCAAACTTCGCGATAGCCGAGCTTTGTGATCGCAACCCGACATTGCGATTGGCGTTGCGTCCCATCACGAATATCCAGGGATTGTCACGGATTCTCAGGAATGGTCAGTTCGATTGACGCACTGTGTCAATCGGTGTCGGTCTCGGAGCCTCCGCCCGTGAGGTTGCGAGATGACAGACTTGAACCCGCCCCTGCTTGCGCGAGACGGGGCCGTGCTCCGCATCGTCGCCGTTTGCCGCATCAGCACTCCCCATCAGGACAAGCGAAGTCTAGACGATCAGCTGGCCAAACTAAAGCAGTTCGTCGACGACCACTACGACGGGCCGGTCGAATGGACTCTGATCTCGAGTCAAGGCAGCGGCGAGCACCTCGATCGGCAAGAGCTCTATCAATTGGAAGACCTCATCGAGAGCGACTGTCACGACCTTGTCCTCGCTGAAGATCTCGGTCGAGTCTGCAGACGCCGCCGCGCCTGCCATCTGTGCGAATTGTGCGTCGATCACACTGTCCGATTGATCGCCATCAACGACCGGGTGGACACTTCCGAAGACGGTTGGGAAGACAGCGCGTTCATGTCGACCTGGCATCACGAGCGGTCGAACCGCGACACATCAGAGCGGATCAAGCGCTCACTGCGCAACCGATTTCTGCAAGGCGGGGTCTGCCAGACTTTTCAGTACGGCTACGTCAAACCAGAGAATGCGAGCAGCGACACAGACGTTCGCAAAGATCCGGATGCGGAGCCGATCTATGACGAGTGGTTCACACGACTGGAAAAAGGCGAACAATACACGGATGTCGCCGACTGGCTCAACGAGAAGGGAATCCCAACTGGCCCGTGGTGCGACTCCGAAACCTGGAACGGACCACTCGTCAGCAAAGTCACTCACAATCCGATTCTCAAGGGCTATCGGCAGCGCAATCAGCGCGTCACCAAGCGAATTAACAAGACCGGCCGCCACCGGAGCCGAAAAGCTCGCAAGGAGCACCAGCTCTTTCGGCATGTGCCCCATTTCGCTTTCATTGAGCCGGCACGCTACGACCGCGTTTTGAAATTGCTCGCCGAACGAAATGGCCGATATCGTCGCAAGGGCGAGAACGGCCAGGATACTCGGGCGGGCGTGTCCAAGAAAAAGACGCGCTGGCCAGGGCAGCACGTTTACTGCGGCGTATGCGGACGCCTGTTCGGATGGGGCGGGAACGGCGCCAAGGACGACCTCATGTGCACAGGCGCCAAGGTCCACCGGTGCTGGCTGGGAACGGCGTTCGACGGCCCCCTGGCTGCCGAACGCATCGCAGCGGCTCTGTTCCGTGAAATCGAGTCGCTACCCGAGTTCGACGAGGCCTTTCTTGCCGCAGTCAACTCAGAAGCGAAACGGCTCGATGGCCGCCGGGCCGAACGCGTGGCAGAACTCGCGGCGCAAGCCCAGAAGCTCGAGCGAGAAATTAGCCACGTCATGGACTTCATCCGTGGAGGGGATAACAGTCAGCGCGTCCGCGACGAGCTTACTCGATCGGAGCAAGGGTTGGCCGCCGTGCAGGCCGAGCAACTTCAGATCGAGAAGACGCCCTCCACAATCCTGGTGATCCCGCCTGTTGCGGAGATTAGGTCGCTCGCTAACTCGGCAGTCTCAGCCTTGGCGAAGGACAGTGTCGAATTCGGCAAGGTTATGCGGCTGATTGTCCCGAAGGTAGTCGTGTTTCCTTATCGGCTGTGCACTGGAGGACCGGTTGTGCTCCGAGCCAAATTCCGGATGCGGATTTCCGAACTGCTCCCAGACAGGCGAGTCCAGCAGGCGCTTCGGCAGCCGCTTGAGCGAGTGCTGACTATCGACCTGTTCGATCCGCCGCAGCCCGAAAGTTTCCGGCGTCGCATTTGCGAGTTGCGGGCCGGCGGGATAACCCAGAGGGAAGCCGCTGACCTGTGCGGGCTTACCATCACGGCCGCACAAGATGCTGCTGGGCTCCAGCGACGCATGAATGCTTTCGGTTTGACTGATCCCTACCTGGCGGTCACTGAGCCGCCGGACAATTGCGGCAAGCGGCGACGGCATCTGCACCATCGGTATCGTTTTGAACCTCTCGAGGGTGCCGGCCAGTTCTGAGCCGACGCGGCGACAGTTGTCAGCCCAGCACGAGCATCGTGCTGGGCTTTTTTCATGCGCGGAGTCATTGAAGGGAGAAAATACGTGACCACTCATCACTCAAAGCGAGTGGAACAGACGCCCGTCTCCGGCGAGCCGGGACCTCTCCAGCAGCTTTTTCGGCTAGTTGCAGGCGAGGTGGTCCGGCGACTAAAGGTGAAACAAACCAAACTTGACGAGCCGGCAAAAGATCGCCAGGAATGATCCCACCTCGGACTGGGCCGCCCTGCAGGGGGCGGCCCAGGAATGCCTTCCTTTAGCTATCGTGTACCTGGCCCAACAAGTGAGTGGCAAGGACATGTCAGTGCAGCGGTCGGACAACCAAGCACGCGTGTCACCTCTGAATCGGAGTATCAGAAACCGCTGATGTGATGATGTGACGAGTTTTCGGCAATTTGATTTCACGAACGAGTTTTCGGGAAATGAAGTTCGCGATGCATCGACTCCACGTGTTTAGACCAAAGAAACCAACGTTTTCTCTCTGACCAGCGCACATTGAGGACCAGCAAGGGCGAGGATGTCGCCCTCCGCCACGGTGTGACGTCGTTGAATCCGTAGTCCGGCGTCGCGGCTGATGGTCGCCCGATCCCGAAATCGTTGACGGTCGACCGTCGCAAGACCTTCTCTTGCATTGAGATGTAAAGACATCCGCCACTCACCGCAGCGGCGTCACCAGCCGAGGTCGATCGCGGCAGGTCGTCTTTGAACCTCCTCCAGGCGCAAACGGTGACCGTGCCGTCCCGGTTGCCCAAGCCAAAGAGGGCGCCGGCGTCTTCGCAATCGGTGGTTCGCCGAGAATTGGACCTGTCCGCGCCCGGCGGATTTCGACCGTGCCGATTTCGGAATTTCATTTTTTTCGACAGCTCGGTCCGCAGGTGTCGCATTGGAAGACGGATGGTCCACCAACGCGATCGAAGGCGTTAGCGGCCCGTGCGATCCCGCGGTGGCGAATGCCGCGTATTGCTGAGCCGCGCGCCTCGCCGTGGTCCGGACCGCGCCTCGAGATCAGCAATGGGCGCCCCGCACAACCGCGTCGACGAACTGTCTCCGCCGATCGATCCAGGGTCGGCGAAGGTTCCGGTCTCGCGCCGGACCATCCTGCAACAGTACCTGTCCAGGCGGTGCCCAGGGCGCTCTCGAGGACCGCCTCAGGCCATCACGCCGCCTTTTGCGTGAATTGCAGACCGATGGTCGCTGGCCAGTAATGGGTCGCAAGCCGGTTGCAGGAGAATAACCAATGGTGGCAAACGCTGCATGGCGCCAGTGGCTCAATCGTGTCCGAGCGACGCGATGGACGCGATCGAGGCGAAGATCACTCCGACGGAGGCAAATCGCGGTCCTCCCGTCTGCGGAGGTCCTTGAAACCCGGTGGATGCTCTCGGCTTCCAGTCTCGGCTTGCTCGTGCTGGATCCTTCGGGAAGAGGAGCACTGCAACTTACTGGAAGTGGTGGCGTCACCGACAACACCGGATCGATTGTTGTCGACTCGAATAATGCGGCCGCAGCCATCATCACCGGCAGCGGCGGCGTCACTGCCGCAAACATCGACGTCACCGGCGGCACGCTCGTGACGGGGACAGGCAAGTTCTCGACTCCAGTCAATCACGAGCCACCAACGCCCGACCCTGTTGGTCTTCCCTTGCCACCGGCGCCGTCCCAGACCTTTGCTGCCGTCAATTACTCCGGAAGCACACCGCTGACACTCTCGCCAGGAACTTACACGGGTGGCATCAAGATCACCGGGACGGGCTCGGTCACGCTCGAGTCGGGCGTGTACTACATGAAGGGGGGCGGGTTCTCACTGACAGGACAGGGTTCGATCAGCGGATCAGGAGTGCTTCTGGTCAACGCTCCCAGCACGCCGAGTGACACCATCAGCCTGACCGGCGCCGGAAAAATGACGCTCACTCCGTCGGACAATCTGACAGGAGCATACGCCGCCTATGACGGCATCGCGATCTTGCAGGACCCGGCGTCGACAGCCCCAATTGACATAGTGGGTTCGGGTGGCCTCACCATCGCCGGCACTATTTACGCCCCCAAGGCAGCCCTCAATATCGTCGGCTCCGGTGGGATGCTGATCAATCCGGATGCTGCCACTGGCCGGGCCGAAGCGATCGTTTTCGACGTCTCAGACACCGGCAGCGGGAGCCTGGTTCTGAACAGTGGGAGCGGGCAATCAAGCCAGCCCCCGACGATCGCGGCGCCCGCGAACGTGACCGTCAACC